>JBBSOR010000014.1:0-51046 GCA_038259535.1 Propionibacteriales bacterium
CCCCCCGCCTGCGTCGCCCGGCGCGCCGGGGCCAGCACCGCCGTCACCCCCCGTCCGGTTCCGCGCGGGCGGCTCGAACCCCCCGGCCCCCGCTGGCGGGCCCGCCCCTATCCACACACGGCTATGGTGCCGGTCCTGGCCGGTGGTGTCCTGGAGGGCCTCAGGGGCTGAGGCCCGGAACCGTCGCCGCGGATGCGACGGCGTGCAGTCCGGAGCGGGCTGGCTCAGAAGTACACGAGATTGTTCGAGCGCTCGGCGTCGGTCACGGGGAGGTGGTCCTGCTCCCACTCCGTGCGCTTGGTGGCCGAATACTCCTTGACGAAGTTCTCGCCGAACACCTCGAAGCTCAGCTCGTCGATCTCGAAGGCCTCGATCGCCTCGAGCAGAGTCCTCGGGAGTCGGGGGATCTCGGCGTGGTCCGAGGCCAGGTCCTCGAGCATGGGGCCGGGGTCGATGGACTTCTGGATGCCCTCCATGCCCGCGGCGAGCAGGAAGGCGCCCGCAAGGTAGATGTTGGCGGAGGCGTCCGGGTTCCGCACCTCGACCGCGGGCCGGTTCTCGGGCATGCGGATCATGCAGGAGCGGTTGTTGGGGCCGTAGGCGACCTTGATCGGGGCCCACGAGACGGAACCGTCGACGAGCCTAGGAGTAAGCCGCTTGTAGGAGTTCACGAGCGGGTTGGTGATGGCCGTCAGCGCGTTGGCGTGCTTCAGGATCCCGCCGACGAAGTGCTTGGACTGCTCGGTCCACTCCCACTCGCCCTGGACGTCCGTGTCGCCCAGGCGCAGGATGCTCCTGCCTGGCTCGTCGACCGAGTAGAGGCCCATGTTGAAGTGGGCACCCGAGCCCCACAGGTTGGCGAACGGCTTGGGCATGAACGACACAGCAAGCCCGTGCTTCTTCGCGACTTGGTGGATCCCCAGCTTGAAGAGGGTGACCTTGTCGGCCGTCTGCAGGATGTCCTTGTAGTAGAAGTCGATCTCGAACTGGCCGGCGCCGCCTTCGGCGCCCATGGCGAAGGCATCCAGCCCGATCCCCTTCATCATCGTGACGACCTCGTCGAGGAAGTCGGACATGTCGTAGAGGGTCTCGACGTCGTAAGCCGGGCTGGGTGCGATGGCGCCGGTGACGGTGAGTTGGCCGAACCCCTCGGCGGTCAGGTCCTCCGGCCGGTAGACGTAGAACTCTGGCTCGATGCCGAGGGTGCAGGTGTACCCGAGATCCGCCGCATTCTTGATCTGTCGCTTGAGGATGGATCGCGGGTCCAGCTCGAAGACCTCGCCCTTGTCGGACCACATGTCGGAGGCCATCCAGGCGAACCGGGGGTCCCACGGGAGCACCGTCAGGGTGTCCAGGTCGGGGATCGCCGTGACCTCGTCCTCCACCGGGTCCATCGATCCGATCCCGTTGATGCCGCGTGGGGTGTAACGGGCGAACCCCGCGAGCAGTTGCGGGAGGTACTCGACTGGGTGGCTCTTGCCGCGCGACCTGCCCAGGATGTCGATCCAGGAGGCGGAGAGCCAGCGCACGCCCTCGGCGGCCAGCTTCTCTGCGACCTCCTCGTAGGAGGCGTCGATCTTCTTCAGAGTGTCCATCTTCTCTCACACCATTCTTCGATAGTTTCGGATTGGGAAAACAGTCGCGGCGCACGACCGGGCCCGGGGCGGGCCCGATGTCGCCGCAGGCTGGGTCAGAAGACGCGACGGCCGGCCTTGCTCATGTCCATCTCCTGGATGGGCATGTAGTCCCCATATTTTTCCTTGGGAGCGCTCGCGATCCGCGCGCCTTCGGGGCCAAAGACGTAGTCCGGTTCGGGGTTCCACTTGAGGAAGGCGTAATACATGAGGGCGCCTACTCCCGTAGAGACGACGAAGCCGAGGTCAGCGTCGTTGAAGAGCTTCGCCCCGGGACCGACGTACCAGCCCGTGTTGACGAACAACATGCCGATGACCACGGCAGTGACCCAGGAGATGACGGCTCGGTGGTTGAAACCCAGGGAGGACCAGTAGCGCCCGCCCATCTCGCCTCGGTTGTAGACCTGCAACGAGTCAGAGTGGTAGTAGCCGCGGTTGTTGAAATAGCCGATCAGGTTGATCACGCTCCATGGCGCGCCGAGCACGATCAGTATCCCCAGGTAGGAGCTCAGAATGGCCGACAGCTGCTGGTAGAACGCGCCGACGAATACCAGGACGGTGGACAGCACGGACAAGTACACCGTGGCCTTCACCCGACTCAGCCTCGGAACAACCGAGGAGAAATCGAGCCCCATGTTGTAGATGTTGATGACGGCCTGGGCCGTGCCGGGGATAAACGCGAGGTAGAGCGTGAAGAAGAGGAACCAGTAGGGAACGTTGTTTGCGAACTCGGTTGCGTAGGCGTTGGTCGGATCCGTGAAGGTGACGGCGGTGTAGGCACCGAACATGAAGGCGCCGCCCATCCCGAAGAACCCACCGACCCACGCCGCGATGACCGTGTGGCGGGCCGGGTACGTCTTGGTCGAGATGTGGCGCGTCCAGTCTCCGGCGTAGGGACCGTAGGAGTTGATGGTGCCTGCGCAGACGAGCATGCCGAGGATCCACGTCGGCCAGAAGGCGCCGAGGGCGTAGTCGCCGCCCGCGTAGCCGGCGTCGAAATTGGGAGCGGCGACGAACACGAAGACGATCATGATGGAGCCGGCAGTGGGGACCATCCACTTGGTGAATGTCACCATGTTGGCGTGGCCCAGGACGGCGATGAAGGTCATCACGATGGCGACGAGCGTGTAGGCCATGATCAGCAGGATGACGGTGGTCGTCTCGCTCTCGACGTGGAAGATCCGGACCACGCTGCGCGCGAGGACCTCACCCGCGGCCCAGATGCACAGGGCCGCGAACACGATGTCCGCCGTGATGCCCAAGGCGGAACCGATCATCCGGCCCAGCGCTCCGAAGTGGGCGCCACTGGCCACCGGGTTGTTGCTCCCGCTTCGCAACCCCAGGAGGGTCATGGGGGCCATCAACGTCGCGCCGATCGCGGATCCGACGATGATGGCGGTGCAGGAGGCCCACCAGCTCAGTCCGAGCGAGACCGGCACCCAGCCGATGACGATGATTCCGAACGTCATGCTGCCGCCGAACAAGATCCACAGCAGGTTGCGCGGCCGGGAGTGCCGGTGCTCGTCGGGGATGTACTCGATCCCGTAACTCTCCACCTTGCCTACAGCATCGACGTTGGCCGTCGTCGGTGCCGACTTTTCGCTGGACTGTGTGTCCATTCCTGGACTCCTTTGGGTCGTGCGAGATGGGTTTCGTGGCTAGGTCGAGGTGTTCGGTCAGGTGCTGCGCTCAGCGACCACCGGGACCGCCTGCTGAGTGAGGAGCGGGCGTCAACGTGTCGGCAGCGCCTGTTGCGCCTTGAGGAAGGGCTCAAGCGGCGCGCGCGCCACGCCTCCACCAATCTGTCGCCGTGAGCTCCCGGCGATGCCGATGTCGAGGTACGGCGTGCAGCCGGTCTCGACGACGCGCCGTACGTCGATTCCCAACGGCGTTCCCCGGTAGTCCAGCGAGGGGATGCGGAACGCGGGGTGCTCGGTATGGGTGATCGAATACATCGCCTCGGAGCGCGCAATCATCGTGGCCGTGGACCCGCCGCTGGACCGAACGAGCGGGAGGCCCGCGGCCTGCGCCATCCCGCCCAGGCCTACGACCTCGGTGATCACGCTCTCGCCACCCATGAACTCCATGTCGTCCGCGGTGAAGCCGTCCTCGAGCCGCCAGGTCTCGAAGGTCGGGAGCGGACCGGTGAACCACTCGTCGCCCGCCCCGGACATCTGGATCCCGAACTCACGGCACGAGAACGACATCGCGGTCACGATCGAGCAGCCCTCGACTCCGTGCATCGACCGTGCCATCACCTTGCTGGCCGCCATGGACAACCGGAGGAAGAAGTAGTCGTCGGCCAGGGACACCAGTGCCGCGTCGAGATCCTCGCTGAGTCCGACGCCGGCCCCCTTGCCCCGGAGGAGCAGTTCGCGAAGGAAGAGGAGGGTCGCGGCGGCGTTGCGACTGTGCAGCTCGTCGCCCATCGCCAATGCGCGCACCATGAGCGGCTTGAGCTCGATCGCGCCGCCGGCTCGGGCGAGTAGCCGCTGAAGGGCGGGCGCCACGACGTCCCGCAGCTGATCAAGGTTGGCCTTGGTGGCCTCCGAGTACGTTCCGTAGTTGAGCCGGTCCGAACTGTCGCCCTCGTAGAGGGTGCAGAAGCCGGTGAGCCCAGTGGCGGGGTCTTGGACCGCGGCGACCGGCATCGAGGCAGACGTGATCCCAGCCAGGGAACCCACGCAGTTGAACTCCTGGCAGCCGGCCACTCGCACGTCGCCGGCGATCAGTGCCGCCTCAGCCTCTTCCGCGGAACACGCCAGTCCCTCGTAGAGGACCGCGCCGATGATGCCGGCACGCTGTCCTCCCACGTAGGAGTCGAAGGGCATGGTCGGACCTGAGGCAAGGATCACGTCGCGCGCGAGGCCCAGAGCTTCCCCGGCCAGGGGGAAGCCCACCAGCACCGGTTCACTGGCACACAGCCGGTCGGTAGCGGTGGCGTTCGCGCGATCGGTGGGATTCGACATGGGGCCTCACAAAAACGTTTTGGCAAGCGCGACGGGCGTTTGCTCACGGGCGTAGACGTAGCGCGGATTGCATGGTCGACACATTGCCAAAAGGCTTTGGCATGCGTGAACGTACTGAGTGACCTCCGTCACGTCAATGGGGGAGGCTGATCTCTCTCACTCGTTCGGACGCGTCGAATCGCGCTGGATCAGGCGAGTCGGCACCAGTTCGAGGGTGGCCGTGGACTCGAGCTCATCGGCGTTGTCGATCCGGTCCACCAGCAGCCGGACAGCGGTGGCGCCGGTGCGACGGGGGTAGAGGTCGGCGGCCGTGATCTGAGGTGAGGTGAGCGACAAGGAAGAAGCGTCGACCGCACTGGCGAGCATCATCTGCTCCGGGATCGAGATGCCACGACGGCGGGCCTGGTTGAGCAGCCCGAGGGCGATGTCGTCGGAGCTCGCCAGCAGGGCGTCGCTCTCGTGTTCGAGGGCCGCGTCCAGCACTCGGTCGAGGGCCGCCGCGTTCAGGCTGCTGAGTCGGCAGACCTCCGCAGGGGTGCCCTGATCCGTTGTCTGCTGGCGGAAACCGCTGACCAGGTCACGGACGTACGAACGATGTGTTCGGTCGGCGACCAGGAGCGGGCGCATGCGGCCCACGGACTCGAGGTGATGGAGCAGCTTGCGTGCGGTGGCATGGTGATGGTTGTCGACCGAGGCGACCGGCCGCGTGGACTGCAACGGGACCCCGATCGTCGCAAGGGGGATCGGGGCGTCGAAGGCTGCCTCGTTGCCCTCCGGATCGACCAGCACTGCGCCATCAACGGAGAAGTCCGCCAGGCTGGTGTTGGCTCCTTGGCTTCCCGGCGGCACGATGATGAGTGCGTATTCGAGTTCGTCGGCTGCCGCGCATGCGCCGCTGATGAGCTCAAGGTAGTAGCCCGAATGGGGGAAGGCGCCCTGCCTGCGGGCCGATCCGACGACAGGGAGCTGGATCGCGAGGATCCGGCTGCGGCGAGTGACCAGCTGTTGAGCGTGCCGGTTGCCCCGGTAGGACAACTGCTCGACCACCTGAAGGACGTGAGCCCGGGTTGCCTCGGAGATGCGGCCGCGGTTGTTCAAGACATGGGACACGGTGGTCGGCGAGACTCCGGCGGCCATGGCTACCTGCACGATCGTCGCGATGTCTCGGCCTCCCTGTCCCGTGGCGGCGCTGCCCGGCCGCAGTCCGACCACAAGATAGCGCTGAGCGCCCCGTCCGGAGAAAGGCCCCCTGGCGCGCGCCGTGGGCAGCGGATCCGGTCACTTCGGGACAGCGGACGTCGCTCTGGCAAGCAGCGACCTCGAGCGGGCGCGAGACCGCGTACCGACACGGCGATCTCGCCACCCGATGTCTCCACCGAGCTGGCTCCCCTCAAGGTGGAGAAGCTGCCGGAAAGGTGGTTTCGAAGTCGGGGTGGCGGGTCCGGGACGTGGCTCGTCCAGGACCTTCTGAGGGGCCGGTGCGACGGTGGTATCGGTGAGGTCGAGCCTGCTGGTGATCTCGGCTCGAGGTGCGCGAGTCCTTTGGGAAGATCCGCGCCAGATCTCCGGTCGCTGCGGTCAGGAGCGAAGCGGACGACAGCCTTGTCCAGACCCGGCTGCGCCCGACCGAACCCGCCCTCCTCGGGTTCGCGTCGCGAGGATGAGCACGCGTGCAACCTTAGCGACGACCTAAGGTTAAGTGCGCCGAAAAACAGCAGAAAAGTACGCCTGTGCGTTGACATTCGGCTCACGCTGGGATTGTGTGGGCCGATATCGAGTAAGGAAGCCATATGGATCTAAGCCTGGACGACCTGGTGCACGCAGTTCACGACACCGATCTTGGTCGTGTCCCGCTCGGCGGCCACGAGCCGGCGTACCCCGACTTCGAGCGGAGCGAACACGAGCGGCGCTGGGCGCGCTTTGCCCGCCTGCTGGAGATGCACGGCGCTGAGGCCGCGATCCTCACGCAGGAGGAGTCGGTGCGATACCTCACCGGTTACAACTCGGTGATCTGGGGAGTCGGACGGTGGCTGCCCACCGTCCTCCTCGCCACCGCTGACCCGGCCGACGCCGTCCTCCTGCCGTCCGCCTTCGACCTCGGAGCGGCGAGCGGTACGTCGTGGGTCCCGACCATCGACGGCCACCTCGACGCCACCGAGCTCCCCGCCAAGCTCGCCCAGCACTGCAGCCGCCTCGGCATCGACACCGACCGCATCGCGATGGAGACCGGCGCCGGTGCGGTGATCGCGCTGCCGTGGCCGGTCGCCGACGCTGTCGTCGAGCTGGCGGGGCGCTGCCCTATCGACTTCACCCTCGGGCTCAGTGCGCTGCGCATGGTCAAAAGCGACGCCGAGCTCGAGCGGATCCGCCGGATCGTCACCGCGACCACCAACGCCTACGGCGCCGGCATCACGGCCGCGCGCGCCGGGATGACCGAGCGCGAGCTGGTCGGCATCGTGGCCGCCCGCATGCACGAGCTGGGCGCTTCCGCAGGCACCCGCCCCACCTTCCTCAACTGCGTCTCCGGGCGCGGACGGCACGCGGTCATCGACACCCCGGCGTCCGACCACGTGATGGCCGACGGCGAGATCGTCTTCCTCGACGGCGGGGGCGGGTCGGACGGCTACATGTCGGACATCATCCGGCTGATTTCCATCGGCGAGCCGTCGCCGCAGGCCGAGCACTACGCGGGCGTGGCCCTCGATGCACTCGAAGCCACCATCAGCGCCGTACGCCCCGGCGCGACCGCCAGCGAGCTCTTCCGGGCCGGCAGGGAGGTCTTCGCCGACGCCGGCGTCGTCGACGTCTCCGGCGGGCTCGCCGGCCACGGAATCGGCATGGACATCTGGGAGAGACCCTTCATCCGTGACCACACGGCCGATCCGGCCGAGGACGTGCACCTCCGTCCCGGCATGACGATGTCGCTCGAGCCCCTCTTCTTTCCCGCCGATGACGACGGTGCCATGGGCGTCTTCGTCTTCGAGCACCAGGTCCTGGTGACCGACAGCGGGGTCGAGGTCCTCTCTCAAGACGTGGAGGCCAAGCTCTGGCGCGCCTGAGTCCCCGCGTCACCAAACTCCGGACCGTTCCGTCCGCCCCGCCCCACCACCGCACAGCCCCGCCACTGCCTAGGAGTCCCTCGTGAAGATCAGCCTGCTCGGCGTCGCCCTCGCCGCCAGCCTCGTGCTCAGCGCCTGCGGCGACGACAGCTCATCCGACGACCAGTCCGGCGACGCCGGCCCCGCCCCCGTCTTCGGCATCCCCTCGCCGCTCGCCTCCGAGCCCGGCGAACACAACATCAACCTCGGCATCCACTGCTACGCCGAGAAGATCGGCGCGGAGGTCAAGGAGCTCGATGCCAACCTCGACGTCAACAAGCAGATCTCCGACTTCGACGCGCTGCTCGCGCAAGGCGCCAACGTGCTGCCGTTCCTGGCACTGGACCCCAACGCCTTCGCCGGGCCCTTCCAGCGCGCCGAAGACCAAGGCGCGAAGGTCGTCGAGCTCTACAACCCCGAATCCGTCGCGCCCGGCGCGATCTCCGAGGACGGACCGGCCGCCGGCGCGGACGCGGTCGGGCTTGTCGCCGAGGCGCACCCCGACGGCGCCAAAGCGCTCGTCATCGGCGGCCCCCCGATTCCGGCCGTCACTGCGCGGATCGCCGGCTTCGTCGACAACGCAGACGGTGCCAATATCGAGATCCTCGAGCAGGCCGACAACCTCAAGGACAACGTCAACGACGCACAGAAGCTGGCCGACACGTTGTTCACCAAGCACCCCGACGCCAACGTGGTCTTCGCGTTCAATGACAACTCGGCGGTCGGCGCGGGGCTCGCAGCGCAGTCGCGCGGCATGGACGACGTCATGATCTTCGGTATCAACGGCACGCCGGAGGGCATCGAGGCGGTCAAGAACGGACTGATCACCGCGACGTACGACGCGGATCAGTGGGGTACCGGATACCAGGCCGCCGAGCTCGGGCACCAGTTGCTGCAGGGTGGCACCTCGGACCCGGTGAAGATGCCGTTCGCCCGCTGGGACGCGGACAACGCCGACGAGTGGATCCCAGCCGACGACCGTTGCGCAGCCGAGCAGTGATCGATTCCGCCCTGGCCACCGAGGCCGACGGTTTGCCGACCAGAGGCGCCGTTGACCCGGGGAGCTCTCCCCTCGACCGCCTCCGCGACGCGCCGCCCTGGACCGGCGTAGCCACCGTGCTAGCGGTGATGATGGTCGGTCTGGCCTTGACCCAGCCGCTGTTCCTCACCCAGGTGAACCTGACGAACGTCGCCCGGGGTATGGCGATCCCGTTGCTGCTCGCCATCGGCGCCACGCTGCTGCTCACCACCGGGATGATCGACCTGTCGATCGGCTCGATGCTCGCGCTGTGCACCATGGTGTCCGCGGGTGGCTTCCACATCGGCCTCCCCGCCCCGCTCGTGGTGGTGGCCACGGTCCTCGCCGGAGGCATCCTCGGCTCCCTGAACGGGGTGCTCGTCGCCAAGGTAGGGCTGTCGTTCTTCGTAGTCACCCTCGGCACGCTCGCTGTCTTCCGCTCCGTCGCCCAGCTGCCCACCTCCGGTCTGTCGGTCCCGCTCTCCAACGAGCGCGGCTTCGACCTGATCGTCTTGCTGGGCGACGGGAACATTGGCCCGTTGTCGGTGCCGGTGGTCATCGCGGTCGGCAGCCTGGTCCTCGCCGCGGTCGTCCTGCGGTGGACCAACCTGGGTAGGCAGGTGTATGCCGTGGGCGGCAACGAGAACGCCGCCCGCCTGGCCGGAATGCGTGTAGACCGGGTGAGAGTCATGGTCTTCGCGGTCAACGGCCTTCTGGTCGGTATCGCGGCCGTCCTCTTCACCGGCCGGATCCAGGCAGGGTCTCCGCTCATTGGCGCCGGCATCGAGCTCGAGGTGATCGCCGCAGTGCTGCTCGGCGGCACGTCGTTCCTCGGGGGCCAGAGCTCGCTCGTCGGGACCGCGCTCGGAGTGCTGTTCATCGCCGTACTGCAGAACGGGCTGACGATGGTCGGGGTGCAGACGCTGTGGCAGGGAGTGATCACCGGCTCGGTGCTCATCCTCGCCGTCTGGGTTGACCGGGTGCGCAGCCGAGGACCCGCATGACATACGACGCCACCACCCTCGTCCTGGAAGGCGTTTCGAAGTGTTTCGGCGGCACGGTCGCGCTCAACGACGTGTCACTGACGCTAGAGCCAGGCCAGGTCGTCGGCTTGGTCGGCGAG
The DNA here is from genome assembly GCA_038259535.1 of Propionibacteriales bacterium. GTDB lineage: Bacteria > Actinomycetota > Actinomycetes > Propionibacteriales > Nocardioidaceae > Nocardioides. Next base: position 9,843 of record JBBSOR010000014.1, read on the forward strand.
AACGGCTCGGGCAAGTCCACGCTGATGAACGTGCTCGCGGGACGGGTTGTTCCCGACACCGGCACGGTGTGGTTCGGCGGTGTCGAGCTGCCGCCCGGCGACCTCCGGGCGCGGGTCCGGGCCAACGTCGGCGTGGTGTTCCAGGATCCGACCGTCTGCCCGGACCTCGAGGTCTCGGAGAACATCATGCTCGGCCGGCCGCCGGCGAGGCGCGGCTGGTTCCGGTGGAAGCACCTGCGCGAGCAGGCACAGGATGCCGTCGACGCGAGCGGGCTTCGGCTGCCGGTGCACAAGCGGCTGCGCGACCTGTCCCAGGACGAGGCCCACCTCACCGACGTGGTCCGGCTCTTGGCTCGTGACACACGGGTGTTGGTCTTTGACGAGACGACCGCTTCGCTGACGGCAGACTACGTCGAGCGCCTGTTCACGATCATCGAGGCGGCGAAGGCTGACGGCGTCGCGTGCGTCTTCATCAGCCACCGACTCGACGAGATCTTCCGCATCTCCGATCGCATTGTCGTACTCCGTGACGGCGAACTGGTCCTTGACCGGCCGGCAGCGGACACGTCCGAGCCCGAGGTGATCCGCCACATGGTGGGTCGCGAGTTGTCCGGTCGGACCCGGCGGCGGTCGGTCGACCGCGGTGAAACCGTGCTCGAGGTGCGCGAGCTGCGCTCCGGGATCATCCAGGAGCCGCTCGACCTCCGGGTGGGAGCCGGGCAGGTCGTTGGCATCGGCGGCCTCGTGGGGAGCGGGCGCAGCACTGTGCTGGAGGCGATCTATGGCCTCCGGCCTCGGAGCGGCCAGGTCATCGTCGCCGGGCAGGTGCTGGCGCCGCGCAACGTGCGCCGTGCCGTCGGGGCCGGGGTCGGCTTCGTGCCCGAGGACCGACGCAATGACGGGCTCGCGATGGAGATGTCGATCGTGGCCAACGCGACCTTGGTCGAGGCGGCCTCGCAGCCGATGCTGCGGCTCGTCTCGCGGCGCAAGGGCCATCAGGTCGTAGCCTCCATGCGCACTGAGCTCGGGCTCAAGGCGCCGAACGACGGGGCGCCCGTGCGCACGCTCTCCGGCGGCAACCAGCAAAAGATCGTGCTGGGTCGCTGGCTTGCGCACCGACCCCAAGTGCTGCTGCTCGACGAGCCGACCCGCGGTATCGACGTGGGCGCGAAAGCGGAGATCTACAGCCTCATCGACGCGCTCGCCGCCAGCGGGATGGCCATCTTGCTGGTTACCTCTGAGTTGGAGGAATTGCTCACGCTGAGCGACGAGATAATCGTCCTGCGTGAGGGCCGGGTGGCAGCGCGGCTCGGCGAAGACGCCACCGAGGACGCCATCGCCATCGCCATGGCCGGCACGGCACCGAGCTCCGCCGAGGCCTCGATCCAAGGATAGTTGCGAGCCAGATTGGCGCGTTGTCGAGTGTAATTGCCTAGGCGAGATTCAACGGTCGGCGCAACCCGGGGGAGTCGGGTTCCGACAGCAGTTTGTCGATCGCTTCGGCGGGGTTGGCGATGAAGTGGCGTCGCCGCCCGTCCCGCGAGCGGCAGTCCGATCACGATGCGTGCTTTGACAGCGAGAACCCAAACACCTCACAGGCGCGAGCGAGAGGCTCCGACCATGGCCGCAACCCGCGGATCCTCCCAGAGGTCGACGGCCTCTCCACGCCACGCCAGACGCTCTCGGTCCGCGTGCGCGCGGTTGACTCGAGGTGGGAAGCCTCTCGCGACGGTGACTCTGGTGGTCTCGTTCCTCGTCTCGGGCCCCGCCTCCTCGACAGCCGCGATGGGCGCACCGGCCCCGGCGCCCTGGCCGCGGCAGAAGTTCAGGCGCTCGTGAGGGAAGTGAGCAGGGTCTTGCGACGGGATGAATCCCCGGCCGACCGGCCCACGCACACGACCGAGGCCATGTGTCGGCGAGAGCTGACGGACTTCCTCGCTCGGGGTGTCCCGCTGCCACTGGGACAGGACTGACCGGATCACACCCGTGTCTGCCTGCGCCCGGGGTCTCGCCGTGGTGAGCACCCGGAGCGTTCCCGTGCGCGGTCCTACGGCCTGGTCCTACGGCGTGGCGACGGCGCGAGCCAGCCGGAGCTGGCGGGTCAGGAACTGCCGCTCGTCCAGCTTCTTGCGGCGCATCCACGCGGTGACCTCGGCGTTGCACTTGCTGGCGTTGCACGAGCGGCAGGCGGGCACGACGTTGTCGAGCGTGTAGCGACCGCCGCGGGAGATGGGGAGCACGCAGTCCCTCTGCAGCGCGTTGTCGGAGGCCCCGCAGTAGGCGCACCCTTCCCACGCAGCCTTGAGCGCGAGCCACTGCGCGTCGGTGAGGTCGTGCTGGACCTTCGCCATCCTCCGCTTGCGGCGGCGGGCGTAGGTCGCTCTGCTGCGGGTCGGCACAGCCGCGACCCTAGCCGTCGACCACTCCGCCGCCGGGCGGACAGGCTGCCTCGGCGGGGCGCTCGGCTCCGAGGTCATCCTGGCGCAGGGGAGACCTTCGCCTCTGCCGGTGTGCCGAACATCCGTCGAGCATGGCCCCATGGACAGCATCGGCAGCCAGACCATCGTCGTCGGCATCGACGGCTCCACGCACAGCGACGCCGCCCTCGACTGGGCCGTCGAGGAGGCCTCGGCGCGGGGCCTGCCTCTGCACGTGGTCAGCGCCGGCGTCTACCGGGGCGAGGGCCCGGCCGGGGTCCACGGCGACGAGGCCGTCGACGCGCAGGTCGCGCGCGAGGCGCTGGCGGCCGCCGACGCGCGGCTGGCGACGGCAACCGAGAAGGCCCTGGCCGCCGCGCCCGGGCTGTCGGTCACGAGCGAGAGCGGTCTCGAGCGAGCCGCCGACACCCTCGTCGCACTGTCGGCGCGGGCCCACGCCATCGTCGTGGGGCGCAGCGGGCACGGGCCCGTCGTCGGGGCCGTGCTCGGCTCCGTCGCCGCCAGGGTCGTCGCCCACGCGCAGTGCCCGGTGGTCGTCGTGCGCGGTCCGGGTCACGGGGGCGCGCGCAGTGGGGTGACTGTCGGCGTCGACGGATCGGCGCTCTCCGAGCTCGCCCTGGCCCATGCCTTCGATGAGGCATCGGTCAGGGGGGTGGGCCTCCACGTGGTCCACGCGTGGTGGACCAGGGCGACCGCCGGCCAGGCACCCGCCACCCAGGCGGACCAGATCGCCCGGGAGAAGCTCACGCTCGCCGAGGCCATGGCCGGATGGGCCGAGACCTATCCGGACGTCGAGGTCCGCGTGAGTATGCCGATCGGTCCTGCCGTGCTGGCGCTCACCGAGGCGGCCCGTGCGGCCGAGCTCCTGGTCGTGGGCAGCCGCGGGCGCGGCAGCGTCCGCGGGCTGCTGCTCGGATCGGTCAGCCGCGGAGTGCTCAAGCACGCCCCCTGCACGGTGGTCGTCGTACGCGAGCGGGTCTCCGGACCGGGGCGCGGGCCGCGGCTCATCGCGCGCTGACGGACCGACCGCGCCGCAGCACGACCTTGCGGAGCTCGTCGTACCAGAGGACCACTGAGGCCAGTGCGAGGCACACGGCCCAGTGGGTGAGGTCCAGGGAGGCCGTGCCGAAGGCGACCTGCAGGAAGGGGACCTCCACCACGGCGACCTGCAGGGCGGCACTGAGCAGCAGCGACGCCGACAGCCACCGGTTGGAGAAGAGCCCGTGGAACGCGCTGGTCGTCTCGGAGCGTGCGTTGAGGGCGTTGAAGAGCTGGGCCAGGACGAGGGTGGTGAACCCGGCGGTCCGGGCCACGGTGAGGGTGTCCGTGCCCTCGACGAGACCGCCGGGCAGGAAGAGGTCGATGCTGAAGAGGGTGACGAGTGCCATCACGAGTCCGACCGACGCGATCCCAGCCCACATGCGCGCATCGATGGTGGGGTGGTCCGGGCGCCGTGGAGGTCGCGCCATCACGTCGTCGATCTCGGGGTCCACGCCCATGGCGAGGGCCGGTGTGGAGTCGGTGACGAGATTGACCCACAGGATCTGGGTCGCCAGCAGCGGCAGCACCAGCTCCTGCCCGCGCCCTCCGCCGAGCCCGATCACCCCGCCGCCGACGATGCCCAGGAAGACCGTGAGGACCTCGCCCATGTTGGAGGACAGCAGGTAGCGGAGGAACTTCTTGACATTGTCGAAGATGACCCGGCCCTGACGAACGGCGACGACGATCGTGGCGAAGTTGTCGTCAGCCAGGATCATCCGGCTCGCCTCCTTGGTGACCTCCGTGCCCGTGATCCCCATCGCGACCCCGATGTCGGCGGACTTGAGTGCCGGGGCGTCGTTGACCCCGTCCCCGGTCATCGCCACGACCAGCCCGTTGGCCTGCAACGCGTCGACGAGGCGCAGCTTGTGCTGGGGCGAGACCCGGGCGTAGACCGACACCTCGGCGACCAGGTCCCGCAGCGCTGGCTCGTCGCAGGAGTCCAGCTCGGCGCCGGTGACGGCGCGAGAACCTTCGGGGGTGATGCCGAGACCGGCCGCGATCCGGCTCGCAGTGACGGGGTGGTCCCCAGTGATCATCACCACCCGGATCCCCGCCCGGTGGGCTTCCGCGATCGCCGGGGCCACCTCGGCACGGGGTGGGTCGATGATGCCGACCACGCCGACGTAGACGAGGTCGTGCTCCGAGGAGTCGTCCAGCGGGCCCGGCCCGTCGGTCGCGCCGTCGGACGGGCGGTAGGCGACGCCCAGGGTCCGCAGCGCGTCGGCGGACAGCTCCTCGATCTCGGCGAGCCGCTCCCGCCTGGCGGTGTCGGTGAGCGGCACGGTGGTGTCCCCGACCTGCAGCATCGTGCAGCGGTGCAGCAGGACGTCCGGTGCTCCCTTGCTCGCGAGCAGGTGAGTGCCCGCCACCCTGTCCTCGTGCACCGTGGTCATCATCTTCCGGTCCGACGTGAACGGGATCTCGGAGCGCCGTGCGAAGCGTCGGGTCCGCTCCGCCGTGCCGGCCAGCTTGCGGGCGGCCACCAGGAAGGCGGCCTCCGTGGGGTCGCCCTGGATCTCCCACGTGCCGTCACGCTCGCTCAGCTGGGCGTCGTTGGCAAGGGAGCCGGCACCGAGCAGGAGCTGGACCTCACGGTGCTGTCCGCCCTGCGGGGCGGACCCGCCCGCCAGCACGTCACCGTCGGGTCGGTAGCCGACGCCGGTGACCTCGGCGCTCCCCGACGCCGTGACGATGCGCACGACGGTCATCTCGTTGCGGGTCAGGGTGCCGGTCTTGTCGGTGCAGATCACCGAGGCGGAGCCCAGCGCCTCCACCGAGCTGAGCTGCTTGACCACGGCGTTGCGTCGAGCCAGGCGCTGCACGCCGATGGCCAGCACGACGGACAAGACGGTGGCCAGGCCCTCGGGAACCGCCGCCACGGCCAGCGAGACGCCGAGGAGAAGCACCGTGACCAGGTCCGCCGGTTCGGTGACTGCGTTGACCAGGACGATCGTCGCCATCACGACGACGGCGATGCCGATGACGAGCAGGCCCAGCAGCTTGGTGATACGCACGATCTCGACCTCGAGCGGCGTGGGTTCGGCCTGCGTCGACTCGAGAAGGTCGGCGATGGCGCCGACCTCGGTGGACATGGCCACCTCGGTGACCACCGCGTGGCCGACACCCTGGACGACGCTGGTGCCGGCGAAGACGACGTTCGTCCGATCGCCGATCGCCGCCGGTGCCGCGAGCGGCATCGGGTCCTTGGTGACGGCCTGGCTCTCGCCGGTCAGCGATGCCTCCTGGACGCGGAGGGCGGTCGCCTCCAGCAGCCGGGCGTCGGCGCCGACGGCGTCGCCCTCGCCCAGCACCAGGATGTCGCCGCGGACCAGCCCGGTCGACAGCACGGTGCTCAGCCGGCCCTCGCGCAGCACGGTCGAGGACGCCGCCGTCATCGCGCCGAGCGCCGCGACGGCGTTCTCCGCCTTGGCCTCCTGGGTGTATCCGAGGAAGGCGTTGAGCACCACGATCGCCGCGATCACCGTCGCGTCGACCGGCACGCCGTCGGCGCCGTCCAGCCACCAGGCGACCAACGAGACGACGACCGCCACCAGCAGCAGGTAGATCAACGGGTCCCGGAACTGCTGGAGCAGCTTGACCCACCGGGGCACCGGCTTCCTGGGGCGAAGCTCGTTGGGCCCGTCGGCCGCCAGCCTGCGGGCCGCCTCGGCATCGCTCAGGCCCGTGGCCGGGTCGACGCCGAGCCGGCGCGCGACGTCCCGGGCGCCGGCGACCGAGCTGTCGACCGGCGCGCTGGCCCGGGTCACGCCGTACGACTGCCGGGGGGACGACGCGCCGAGCTGTGCAGGTCCGCCGGCCCGTCGTAGCGGCCGTCCGGGGTGACGATCGTGCCCGCCTCGCCTCGCAGGATGGCCGCCGCGTCCTCCAGACGGCCGACGCCGGCCATGTTGCCGGTGACCTCCACGAACCGGCAGACGGCCTCGACCTTCGGGCCCATCGAGCCGGCCGCGAACTCCTCGCGGCGCAGTGCGACCGCCGATGCCCGCAGGATCGGCTCGGCGCGGTCGGTGTCGAAGTCGTGCATCACGTGCGGCACATCGGTGAGCACCAGGAGCACGTCGGCGTCGAGGGCCTCGGCGAGGACGGAGGTCGTGAGGTCCTTGTCGACGACGGCTTCCACCCCCTCGAGCAGGCCGTTCTCGTTGCGGATCACCGGCACGCCGCCGCCGCCGGCACACACCACGATCGCGCCGCTCTCCAGCAGGAGCCGGATCAGCCGGGTCTCGATCACTCGCTGGGGCGTCGGAGAACCCACGACCCGCCGCCACGAGGCGCCGTCGGGCTTGACCGTCCAGCCTCGCTCGTCGGCGAGCTGGTGGGCCTGCTCCTCGTCGTAGACCTCGCCGACGAACTTCGATGGATCCGCGAACGCCGGGTCGCCCGCCTCGACCAGGGTCTGGTTGATGATCGCGGCGACCTGGCGACGGGGGAGTGCGTTCTGCATCGACTGGAGGAGCCAGTACCCGATCATCCCCTGCGTCTGCGCACCGAGCACGTCGAAGGGGTAGGGCGTGGTGAGGTGCGGGTCGGAGGCACTCTGCAAGGCCAGCACCCCCACCTGCGGGCCGTTGCCGTGAGTGATCACCAGCTCGTGCTCGGCAGCCAGGGGCGCCAGGGCAGCCACGGCGATGGCCACGTTGCGCTCCTGCACGTCAGCGTCCGGCTTCTGGCCGCGACGCAGCAGCGCGTTGCCACCGAGCGCCACGACGATCCGCACCTCAACCGCCCAGCGTGGCCACGAGCACGGCCTTGATGGTGTGCATCCGGTTCTCGGCCTGGTCGAAGACGATCGAGTGTGCGGACTCGAACACCTCGTCGGTGACCTCGAGCGACGACATCCCGGTGGCCTGGTAGAGGTCCTCGCCGACCTTGGTGTGCCGGTCGTGGAAGCCGGGGAGGCAGTGCATGAACTTGACGTGCGGATTCCCGGTGAGTGCGAGCAGATCCGTGTTGACCTGATAGGGCTTGAGCAGGTTGATGCGCTCGGCCCACACCTCCTTGGGCTCGCCCATCGAGACCCAGACGTCGGTGTAGACGAAGTCCACGCCGCGCACGCCCTCGGCCACGTCCTCGGTATGGCTGAGGCGCGCCCCCGTGATGGCCGCGATGGCCCGGGCATGAGCGAGGACCTCGTCGTGGTTCCACAGCTCCTTGGGCGCCACGATCCTCACGTCCATGCCCATCAGCGCTCCCGCGACCAGCAATGAGTTGCCGACGTTGTTGCGGGCGTCACCGACGTAGGCGAAGGCGACGTCGGAGTCGTTCTTCCGGGAGTGCTCGCGCATCGTCAGCATGTCGCACAGGCTCTGGGTCGGGTGCCACTCGTCGGTGAGCCCGTTCCAGACCGGGACACCGGAGTGGCTCGCCAGGGTCTCGACGTTGTGCTGCGCCGAGCCGCGGTACTGGATGCCGTCGTACATGCGACCCAGGACGCGGGCGGTGTCCTCCATCGACTCCTTGTGACCGATCTGCGACCCACTCGGGTCGAGGTAGGTGACGCAGGCGCCCTGGTCGAACGCGGCGACCTCGAAGGCACAGCGGGTGCGCGTCGAGGTCTTCTCGAAGATCAGTGCGATGTTCTTGCGGATGAGCCGTGGCTGCTCCGAGCCGGCGTACTTGGAGCGCTTGAGCTCCGCCGCGAGCTCGAGCAGGAAGCGCCACTCCTTCTGGCTGAAGTCGATCTCCTTGACGAAGCTGCGATTGCGCAGGTTGAAGGACATGTCAGATTCCGTCTCTCTCGATGGGGCAGGTCATGCAACGCGGACCGCCGCGGCCACGTCCCAGCTCGCTGCCCCGGATGGTGACGACCTCGATGCCGTTCTTGCGCAGGTGGGTGTTGGTGGTGACGTTGCGCTCGTAGGCGACGACGACACCGGGGCTGACGGCCAGCACGTTGCAGCCGTCGTCCCACTGCTCGCGCTCGGCGGACTTCACGTCCTGGGTGGCGGTGAGGACGTTGATGCGGTCCAGGCCCAGGGAGGCGGCGATGGCGCTGTGCATGCCCTCCGCGCCGTGCGCGGTGACCTTCAGCTCCTTCTCGGCGTCCCCGGGCTCGATCGTGTACGACGGCAGGTCGCCGAGTCCGGCGTACTGGGTGAAGGTGTCCGCGTCGACCATCGTCATCACCGTGTCGAGGTGCATGAACGCACGCTTGGCCGGCAGCGCGAGCGCCACGATCGTGGTGACGTTCCCGCCGGCGAACAGCTTCTGGGCGAGCCTCTCGACGCCTTGAGGAGTGGTGCGCTCGCTCATGCCGACCAGCACGGCGCCGCGGCCGAGCACCAGCATGTCGCCGCCCTCGGCGGTCGCCCTGCCGTTGACCTGCCCCTCGGACCAGACCTGGAAGTCGGCGTCGGCGAACTGAGGGTGCCACCGGTAGATCGCCTCGTAGTGGATGGTCTCGCGCACCCGCGCCTTCATCCGCATCGCGTTGATCGCGACACCGTAATAGATCCACGCCGAGGTGTCGCGGGTGAACAGGTGGTTGGGCAGTGGCGGGAGGAACAGGTCGTCGAGGTCGAGCGCAGAGAGGACGACCGACGGGGGCTGCTCGACGCGCTCGAGCAGCTCCCGCTTGGTCATCCCGCCGATCAGGTAGGTCACCAGGGTCTCGTCGTCCATGGCCGCGAAGGTGTTGTGCAGCGCGTCGGTGGCCATCGGTCCGTAGACCCGCTCGTCGAAGGAGGCGTCCAGGACGTACGTCCGGGCCTCCGGGATCGCCACGGTCTCGCGGAGCAGATCGTCGAACAGGTGCACGCGGACGTCCAGGTCGCGCAGAGCCTCGGCGAAGGCATCGTGCTCCTGCTTGGCACGCGTGACCCACAGCACGTCGTCGAAGAGGTAGGAATCCTTGTTCGTCGGCGTCAGCCGCTTCAGCTCCAGGTCGGGGCGGTGCACGATCGCCTGCCGGAGGGTGCCCACCTCCGAGTCCACGTGCAGTGCCATGGTGCCTCCCGGTGCTCGTGACAGCGCGCTCGACCGCGTGCTTGTCGTCTTCGGCCAGCCTGCGGGGTCCGGGGCAGCGGAGGGAGGGCCGAACGGCTGTCGGATCCGGGACCTTCGCCACCGTCGCCGGACAGCTCTCTGCTGCTTTGCTCGGGTCGGAACATCCAGCACCAGCGGAGGACGAGACCATGGCCAGCAAGACGCGCACGGCGCCGCCTGCCGACTCCCACACGAAGGAGCGCCGCTTCACCTTCCCCAGCGCGTTCACCGTCCTGGCGGTGGTGACGCTGGGGGTGTGGTTGCTGGCCTTCGTGGTGCCGACCGGGGCCTACCGCATGAGCGAGGAGACCGGTGGCCCGATCCCGGGCAGCTATCGGACGGTCGACGCCGGGCTGTCGTTCGGTGACCGGCTCATGGAGCTGTTCCTCGCCCCGGTCAACGGTCTCTACGGCGTCCGGGCCTCCGAGGGCGGCTTCATCGGCCCCTACGAGACCGGCGAGCTCTTCGGTGCCGCCGGCGTCTTCCTGTTCGTCGTCGCGATTGGCATCTTCATCACCATGTCGATGCGCACCGGAGCCATCGACATGGGCATCGCCCACGTCGCCCACCGCTACGGCTCCAGGGGCGCGGTGCTGATCGTGATCTTGATGGTGCTGTTCTCCCTCGGCGGCACCACTGAGGGGATGGCCGAGGAGACCCTCGGGTTCTACGCCCTGGTCGTCCCCCTGATGCTGAGCCTGGGCTACGACCGGATGGTCGCGGCCGCCACCATCCTGGTCGGCGCCGGCATCGGCGTCCTGGCCTCGACGGTCAACCCGTTCGCCACCGGGGTGGCCTCCGATGCGGCGGGCATCTCGATCGGCGACGGCATCGGTCTCCGTGCGCTGATGTACCTCGTCCTGGTGCCTGTCGGGGTGCTCTACGTGCTCCGCTACGCCAGGAGGGTGCGCAAGGATCCAGACTCGTCCCTGACCAGTCCTCAACCGGAGGACGCGGACGTCGCCAAGCGCGGCGTCGGCGGGGTGGGGGTGATGACGGCCCGCCAGAAGTCAGTGATCGCGGTGGTGGCGCTCACCTTCGCGTTCATGATCTTCGCGATCGTCCCGTGGGCGCAGGTGGTCAACGGACCCAACGCCGACAGCTACGCGTGGCAGCTCGACTGGTACTTCCCGGAGCTGGCCGCCCTCTTCATCGTGATGTCGATCGTCGTCGGTGTCATCGGCGGCCTGGGCGAGAAGGGACTGACCGACACCCTCGTCCGAGGGGCCGGGGACTTCATCGGCGTCGGCCTGATCATCGTCCTGGCCCGTGGCGTGACGGTGATCATGAACAACTCCCAGATCACCGACACGGTCCTGCACTCGATGGAGAACGCGGTGGACAACACGTCGTCGGGCATCTTCGGGGCCCTGATGTTCCTGATCAACGTGCCCCTCGCATTCCTGGTCCCCTCGACCTCGGGGCACGCGGCACTGGCCATGCCGATCCTCGCGCCGCTCGCGGACTTCGCGAACGTGCCGCGCGCGATGGTGGTCACGGCGTTCCAGTCCGCCTCGGGCATCGTCAACCTCATCACGCCGACCTCCGCGGTCGTGATGGGCGGCCTGGCCCTGGCCAAGGTGCGCTACGACGAATACCTCCGCTTCGTGTTGCCCCTGGTCGTGTTCCTGCTGGTGGCCTGCACGGCGCTGATCGCCACCGCGGCCGCGCTCTCATAGCGGACCGGCACGGGACCGAGCCGCCCGCCTCGCCCGCAGCGCGCTGAGGATGCTGGCGAGGTCGACGACCTCCTGGGTGGCGGCGCCGACGATCGCCGGGATGAAGCCGAACGCTGCCACGCCCATGAGCACCAGGCTCAGGCCGATGCCGAGCCAGATGCTCTGCAGCGCCACGCGCATGGTGCGGTGTCCGATGGCAACGGCATCACCGACCTTGCTCAGGTCGTCGGTCATCACCACGACGTCGGCGGACTCGCTCGCGGCGGTGGCTCCTCGCGCCCCCATGGCCACCCCGACATCTGCGGCGGCGAGCACCGGGGCGTCGTTCACCCCGTCGCCGACCATCATCGCGGGCCCGGTCGGATGCTCCTTGACGGCTCGGACCTTGTCCTCGGGCGAGCACTCGGCGCGCACGTCCTCGATGCCGATCTCGGCGGCGAGGTGGTCGGCCGTCGCGCGGGCGTCACCGGTGAGGATCATCGCGTCGCGCACCCCGAGGGACGCCAGTCTCTGCAGTGTGCGGGCGGCGTCCGCACGCAGCTCGTCACGCATCACCAGTGCGCCGGCGTAGACCCCGTCCACCGCCACGTAGACGGCGAGCTCGCCGCTGCGCAGGGTGACCTCCGCGAACGGGGTCGCCGCCCGCGACACGAAGCTGTGCTTGCCGACCAGCACCTCGCCGGACGCCAGCGATGCGCGGACCCCGTTGGTGGCCTGCTCCTCGGCGTCGGTGGCCGGTTCCAGGGCCAGGCCCCGGTCGGTGGCCGCCTCGATGACCGAGCGGGCCAGGACGTGCGTGGAGTACTGCTCGGCCGACGCAGTGAGCCGCAGGAGGTCGTCCTCGCCGAACGGCGCCACCGCGTGCACCCGGGCGAGCGCGGGCGTGCCGTGGGTCAGCGTCCCGGTCTTGTCGAAGGCGACCGCGCGCACCCGCGCCAGGCTCTCGAGGACACCGCCGCCGCGGATGATGATGCCGGCGCGCGAGGCGCGTCCCATGCCGGCGAGGAAGGCGACGGGCGGCGCGATCAGGAGCGGGCAGGGAGTGGCGAGGACCATGACCTCGGCGAACCTGGTGGCACTTCCCGAGAGCCACCAGGCGGCACCGGCGACGAGGAAGGCGACGGCGGTGAACGGGACCGCGAACCGGTCGGCCACCCGGACGATGGGAGCCTTGTGCTCCTGGGCCTCCGAGACCAGGACGACGATCCGTTGGTACTGGCTCTCCTCGGCGCGGACGAGTGCGGTGATCTCGATCGCCGTGCCGCCGTTGACGGACCCGCTGAGCACCCGGTCGCCGCGGCATCGCGTGACGGGCATGCTCTCGCCGGTCAGGGAGGACTCGTCCAGCGTCACCTCGTCGGTGTCCAGCTCCGCGTCGACCGGAATCACCTCGGCCGGCCGGACCAGGAGCCGGTCGCCGGGCCGGACCTCCTCCACGGACACGTCCTCGACGTCGCCGGTCCCGGGGAGCCAGCGATGGGCCAGCTGCGGGGCCCGGTCGAGCAGCGCGCGGAGCTCGCGTCCCGCGCGGTCGGTGGCGTAGCGCTCCAGCGCCTCCCCGCCGGTCAGCATGAGCACGATCACCAGCGCCGCGACGTACTCGCCCACCGCGACGGTGCTCACGATCGCGGTGACGGCCAGCACGTCGACGCCCCACCTGCCACGCAGGAGGGCGCGGACCATGCCGATGCCCCGGTGCGCCGCGACCCCCAGGGTGTAGCCGCTGCCGACCCACTGGGCGGTCCGATCCTGGCCGGCCAGGATCAGCCCCAGGACGAGGAGCAGCGTGAGCACGGCGGTGGCAGTCCAGGCGGACGTCGTGACGCTCCCGCGCGCGGAACCTGCGGGTGCGACGCGGGCAGGGGCAGCGGTCTTCTGGTCCACGGGGCCTCCTTGCGCGCAGTATGCCCCCGCAGTCGCCCCGCGGGACGAGTGGTCGACCGTGAAGGGGTCATTGGTCCCTGTCCGGCTCCGGCCGTGGCTGGAACCATGGGTCGTGGGCAGGCCACGCAGACGCAGACGGCGTTCGAGCGGCACGTCCCGGACGGAGAGGGTGCGCGGTGATCACCGAGGCAGTGCTGGCCCAGGGCAGCCGCGCCTTCATCTGGCCGCTGCTGCCCACGGACCGCGAAGCACTGCGAGACGGCTTCGAGCACCTGTCCGCGCAGTCACGCAACAGCAGGTTCCTCACCGGCGTGCCACACCTGACCGACGCGATGCTCGACCACCTCGTGGACGAGGTCGATGGTGCCGACCACGTGGCGCTGGCGCTCGTCGTGCTGGACGACGACGACGTGGGTACGCCGGTCGGCGTGGCCCGGATGATCCGGTACGCCGAGCGGCCGTGCGAGGCAGACCTCGCGGTCACGGTCCTCGACGACTGGCAGGGACGTGGCGTCGCCACCGCCCTCCTCGCCGAGCTCGTCCGAGAGCGCCCGACGGGTGTCACCCGGATCGTTACCACCGTGGCCGCCGGCAACACCGCGTCCCTCGCGATGCTGCGCCGGCTCGGGGCGACCACCACGACGCCCGCGGGCCTCAACCGGGTCGACGTCGTCGTCGACCTCGTCCCACCAGACCCTGCAACGACGGAGCGACCATGACGAACGACCAGCTTGCGACCAGCCACCCCCTGCAGCCCGGTCAGTCGACCTCGGTGGCCAAGATGTTCTACGACAGGGTCGCGGGGTCGCCGCACGCGGAGGCATACCGCTATCCCGCACCCGAGGGCTGGGCCTCGGAGACCTGGGCGGAGACGGGGACGACGGTCCGGACCCTCGCCGCGGGTTTGTTGGCCCTCGGCATCCACCCCGAGGACCGGGTGGCCATCGCCAGCAGCACCCGCATCGAGTGGATCCACGCAGACCTCGCCGTCACCTGCTCGGGAGCCGCGACCACGACCGTCTACCCGACCACCAGCGCAGCCGACGTCGGCCTGATCCTGGCCGACAGCGGCAGCCGTATCGCCTTCGCCGAGGACGACGCCCAGGTCGCCAAGCTGCGTGGTCTGCGCAACGACCTACCCGACCTCCAGCACGTGATCACCTTCGACGGCACGGCGGACGGTGAGTGGGTGCTGTCCCTGTCGGACCTGCGCGCGCTGGGCGAGCAACACCTCGCCGACGATCCCGCGGCGGTCGATGACGTGGTCGATGCCATCCGACCCGACCACCTGTCCACCTTGATCTACACCTCCGGGACGACCGGCAGGCCGAAGGGGGTGGAGCTGCCGCACAGCTGCTGGACCTACATCGGTGCCGGTGCCGAGGGGCTCGACTTCCTGTCGTCGGACGACCTGCAGTATCTCTGGCTGCCGCTGTCCCACTCGTTCGGCAAGATGCTGGGGACGGTCCAGCTGCAGATCGGTTTCGCCACCGCGGTCGACGGTCGGATGGACCGGATCGTGCCCAACCTCGCTGAGCTGCGCCCGACGTTCATGGCCGGTCCGCCGCGCATCTTCGAGAAGGTGCACGGCAAGATCGTCCAGACCGTCGAGGAGGAGGCCGGGATCCGTCGGCTCCTGTTCGGTTGGGCCTTCCGCGTCGGCGGGCAGGTCGCCGAGGCCCAGCTGCAGGGACGCCGCCCCGGACTGCTGGTGCGAGCCCAGCACGCCATCGCCGATCGCCTGGTGCTGTCGAGGATCCGGACCCGGCTCGGCGGCCGCATCCGCTTCATGATCTCCGGAAGTGCGGCGCTGTCCGCCGACGTCGCTGCGTGGTTCCATGCCGCCGGGATGCTGATCCTCGAGGGCTACGGCCTGACCGAGACCAGTGCGGGAGCCTGCCTGGTCCACATCGACGACCCGGTCTTCGGCCGCGTGGGACCGCCGATCACCGGCACCGAGGTGCGGATCGCCGCCGATGGCGAGATCCTCCTGCGCGGGCCCAGCGTGATGCGGGGCTACCACGGACTCCCCGAGGAGACCGCCGAGGTCCTCGATGCCGCGGGCTGGCTGTCGACGGGGGACGTCGGCGAGATCGACGCCCGGGGCCGGGTGCGGATCACCGACCGCAAGAAGGACCTGATCAAGACCTCTGGCGGCAAGTACATCGCTCCCCAGGGCATCGAGATCCTCTTCAAGGCCGAGTGCCCGCTGGCCAGCCAGATGGTCGTCCACGCCGAGGGCCGCAACTACGCGACCGCGCTGATCACCCTGGACCCCGATGCGGTGGCGCAGTGGGCGGCGGCCAAGGAGCTGACCGAGACCGACTACGCGACCCTGACGTCGGATCCCGGCATCCGGGACTACGTGAAGGAGTGCCTCGATCGCGTCAACGGACGGCTCAACCGCTGGGAGACGATCAAGGACTTCCGGATCCTCGAGCGCGACCTGACGGTCGAGGCCGGCGAGCTCACGCCGAGCATGAAGGTCCGCCGCAAGGTCGTCGAGACGACGTACGCGCCGGTCCTGGACTCGATGTACTCCTGACCGCTCCCACCCCACGTGCTGACCCGCGGCTCCTGCCGCGCAACCGACCGAACAGAGGAGAACCAGATGGCGGACACAGACCTGACCGACGACCAGGTGGACGCGCTCGACGCGTGGTGGCGGGCAGCGAACTATCTCGCTGTGGGCCAGATCTACCTGATGGACAACCCCCTGGGGAAGCGACCACTGGTGCGTGAGGACATCAAGCCGCGGCTGCTCGGTCACTGGGGCACCACCCCGGGACTCAACCTCCTGTGGACGCACCTCAACCGCCTGATCCGCGAGCGTGACGTCGAGGCGATCTTCCTCGCCGGACCCGGTCACGGCGGCCCGGCGGTCGTCGCCAACGCCTGGCTCGAGGGGACCTACAGCGAGGTCTACCCGCACGTGAGCGACGACGCCCGCGGCATGCAGGAGCTGTTTCGCCAGTTCTCCTTCCCCGGCGGCATCCCGAGCCACGTCGCACCCGAGACGCCGGGCTCGATCCATGAGGGAGGGGAGCTCGGCTACGTGCTGTCACATGCCTACGGCGCGGCGATGGACAACCCCGACCTCGTGGTGGCCGCAGTGGTGGGTGACGGCGAGTTCGAGACCGGGCCGCTGGCGGCGTCCTGGCACGCCAACAAGTTCGTCGACCCCGTCCACGACGGTGCGGTCCTCCCGGTGCTCCACCTCAACGGCTACAAGATCGCCAATCCCACCATCCCCGCGCGGATCCGTCGTGAGGAGCTGATCGACCTGCTCCGCGGCTACGGCCACGAGGTGCTGACGGTGGAGGGCGACGACCCGCACACGGTGCACCGCCAGCTCGCCAGCGCGCTCGACCGGGCCCACGACACGATCGTGGAGATCCAGCGAGCGGCCCGGGAGGACGGGGACCTCGAGCGTCGACCGTGGCCGATGATCCTGCTCGTGACCCCCAAGGGCTGGACCGGGCCGGACGTGGTCGACGGCGTCCAGATCGAGGGCACGTGGCGGGCGCACCAGGTGCCGCTCTCCAACACCCGCGAGGACGACGGGCACCGGGCGATCCTCGGGTCCTGGATGGCGTCCTACCGACCTGAGGAGCTCTTCGACAGTGCGGGTCGGCTCGTCCCCGAGCTGCGGGCGCTGGCACCGGTGGGGGAGCGCAGGATGAGCGCCAACCCGCACGCCAACGGCGGGTTGCTGCGCCGCCCGCTCCGCCTGCCGGACTTCCGCGCGACTGCCGTGGATGTGGCCTCACCGGGAGCCTCGGTGCACGAGGCGACCCGGGTGCTGGGCCGCTATCTCGTCGACGTCGTGCGAGCGAATCCTGACAACTTCCGCATCTTCGGTCCTGACGAGACCGCCTCCAACCGCCTCGACGCCGTCTACGAGGTGACCGACAAGGTGTTCGCCGGCACGATCCTCGAGGTCGACGAGCACCTGGCTCGCAGCGGGCGCGTCGTGGAGATCCTCTCCGAGCACACCTGCCAGGGCTGGCTGGAGGGCTATCTCCTCACCGGTCGGCACGGGCTCTTCAGCTGCTACGAGGCCTTCATCCACCTCGTCGACTCGATGGTCAACCAGCACGCGAAGTGGCTCAAGACCACCCGCTCGATCGGGTGGCGCCCACCCATCGCCTCGCTGAACTACCTGCTCACCTCGCACGTGTGGCGCCAGGACCACAACGGCTTCTCCCACCAGGACCCCGGGTTCATCGACCACGTGGTCAACAAGAGCGCCGAGGTCGTCCGGGTCTACCTGCCGCCGGACACCAACACGCTGCTGTCGACCATGCAGCACTGCCTCGAGAGCACCCACTACGTCAACGTGGTGGTGGCAGGCAAGCAGCCGTCGTTCGACTGGCTGGACGCCGAGGCCGCCGACCTGCACTGCGCCCGCGGACTGGGCATCTGGGACTGGGCGTCGACGCGCGGGACCGACCCCGACGTGGTCATCGCGTGCGCCGGTGACGTGCCGACGATCGAGGCGCTCGCCGCGACGTCGATCCTGCGCGAGCACCTTCCCGAGCTGGCGGTGCGGTTCGTGAACGTGGTCGACCTCATGCGCCTGCAGGACGAGACCGAGCACCCGCACGGGCTGTCGATGCGCGACTTCGACACCGTGTTCACCGCCGACAGGCCGGTCATCTTCGCCTACCACGGCTATCCGTGGCTGATCCATCGGCTCACCTACCGACGCACCAACCACGAGAACATCCACGTGCGGGGCTACAAGGAGGAGGGGACCACCACGACGCCCTTCGACATGGTGATGATGAACGACCTCGACCGCTACCACCTCGTCATGGACGTCATCGACCGGGTGCCGGGCCTCGGTCAGCGCGCCGCGGGTCTGCGGCAGGAGATGGTCGACACCCGCCGCAGGGCCCGCGCCTGGACCCGCACACACGGCGAGGACCTGCCCGAGGTCCGTGACTGGGCGTGGTCCTCGGAGGCCGATCCGGGGCGTGCGTCATCGCCCTCGACGACCGCCGAGCCGGACACAGGGGCGGATCAGAACTGACGCACCGGACGTCGGGTCTCAGGCCAGCAGGTCTGAGACCTGGCGGGCGATCGAGAGCTCCTCGTCGGTCGGCACGACGAGCACGGTGACGGCCGACGAGTCCGCGGAGATGCGGGCGGGTCCGCCGCGCACCTCGTTGCGGTCGGCGTCGATGCGGATCCCGAGCGGCCCGAGCCCGGTCAGCACGTCGCTGCGCAGGCGGGAGGCGTTCTCTCCGACGCCGGCGGTGAAGGTGATGACGTCGGCCCCGCCGAGCACGGCGAGATAGGCGCCGACGTACTTGCGCAAGCGGTGGACGTAGACGTCGTACGCCGCGGCGGCGGAGAGGTCGCCTGCGTCGGCGGCCGCGCACAGGTCGCGGAAGTCCTGGATCCCGCAGAGCCCGAGCAGGCCGGACCGATGGTTGAGCAGGTCGTCGAGCTGGTCTGCGTCGAGTCCGCCGACGCGGAGCAGGTGCAGCAGGACGCCGGGGTCGACGTCACCGGAGCGGGTGCCCATCACGAGCCCCTCCATGGGCGTCAGGCCCATCGACGTCTCGACGGGCCGGCCGCCCCGCACGGCCGACGCGGACGCACCGTTGCCCAGGTGCAGGATCACCTGGGAGAGCTCCTCCAGCGGTCGTTCCAGGAAGTCCGCCGCCGCGCGAGCCACGTACTGGTGACTGATCCCGTGCATGCCGTAGCGACGGATCCCGAGTCGTTGCGCGAGGTCGTTGTCGATGGCGTACGTCGCTGCAGCGGGCGGCAGGTCGGCGAAGAAGGCCGTGTCGAAGACCGCCACCTGGGGCAGCCCCGGATAGGCCTCCAGCGCAGCGCGCACGCCCTCGATGGCGGGCGGGTTGTGGAGGGGCGCCAGCTCCACGAGGTCCTCCAGCCCGGCGAGGACGCCGTCGTCCACGAGGGTCGCCGACACGAAGCGCGCTCCGCCGTGGACCACCCGGTGCCCGACGGCCGCCAGCGCGTCCGGGCCTATCCCGGCCGACGACAGCTCGCCGACGACCCCGTCGAGCGCCTCGGCGAACCCGCTGGCCTCCAGGCGCTCGAGGTGTCCGCCGAGGAGCGACGCGCCCGTGTCCGGACGGACCACCCGATACTTGAGGGAGGACGATCCCGCGTTGAGCACGAGCACCGGTCGAACGGTCATGGAGCCTCCTTCGCCGTGATCGTCGCACGAACCACGGCGGGGCGAGGCGGCCTGCTGGCAGATGCTGCGAATGCTGGGGTGCTCCCTAGACTCCGTTCGTGAACACGGTTGCCATCACTGCCTACTTCGCAGGCGATCCCAGCAGGACCTATCAGCTGATCCAGTGGCTCGAGGTCCTCGAGTCCCTCGACGCCGTCCACCCGGTGTGCCTCGTGGTGCGCGATCCCGCGTCGGCCACGGTGGTCGAGTCGCACACACACCTGCGCGTGTTCACCGCGGCGACCCTGTCCGAGCTCACGGAGCTCTACGCCGCCCTGGATGTCAAGGTGGTGCTCTACTGCAACAACTCGGCGCAGAACTTCGACTCCCTCCTCGACGGGCGTCGACTGCACGTCCACATCAACCACGGTGAGAGCGACAAGCAGTCGATGGCGAGCAACAACGCCAAGGCCTACGACCGGGTGTTCGTTGCGGGCGAGGCCGCTGTCCAGCGCTACGTGTCCGGGTTGTTGGAGTTCGACGCCAGCCGCCTGGTGCGCGTGGGTCGGCCCCAGCTCGATCTGCGCCGGACCCCGGTGCTCGATCCCAGCACCCGGCGGACCGTGCTCTACGCGCCCACGTGGGAGGGCGACGCCGACTACAACGACTACACCTCGGTGGACACCATGGGGGAGTCGATCGTGCGGGCGATCCTCGCCGTCCCGGACGTGCGACTCGTCTACAAGCCCCACCCCAAGGTGACCACCAGCCGCACCCCCGCGGTGGCGGCTGCCCACCAGACGGTCCTCCGGGTGCTCTCCGACGCACTCCGGGACGACCCCGCAGGCGGTCACGTGGCCGTGCTGAGCGGCGACATCCTGGCGGTGATGCCCGGCTGTGACGCCATCGTCACCGACGTCTCCTCCGTCGGGCTCGACTGGCTCTACCTGCACACCGACAAGCCGGTCTTCCTCACCGATCGGCACGGGGACCCCGAGGACCTCCGCCGGCAGATCCCGATCAGCCGCTGTGCGGACGTCATCGAGCGGGAGGCCGCGAACGACCTCACGACCCTCCTGCCCGAGCGGTTCGCGTGCGACGAGCACCAGCTCGCCCGGATGGCCGTGCGGCACCACTACTTCGACGACCTGCACGTGGGGGACAGCACCGCACGCTTCCTGGGCGCCGTCTCCGAGCTCGTCACCCTGCGCGACGACCTGGTGGGCGACGCGACCGGCGACCGGCCGGCCCGGACGGGATGAGGGGCGAGCCGGCCATCAGGAGCGCACCCGCGGCGACCAGCCAGCCGCCGGCGACGTCCACGACGTAGTGCTCGCCGGTGTAGACGAGGGTCGCGGCCATCGACACGGCGTAGGCGAGCAGCGTCCCGCGAGCCACCGCGCCGACCGACGGCCAGAGGAACAGCGCCACCAGGAGAGCGGCCCCCGCGTGCAGCGACGGCATCGCGGCGACCGGGTTGCTGCCGGACTGACCCAGCTCGGTGAGACGTCCCACCACGTCGAGGTGGAGGTGGTCCCAGCCGATGTGGGAGATGCGGTCGACGGCACCGATGTCTCCCCGCTCGGCGGCCAGCCAGGGCGGTGCCGCGGGATAGGAGACGTAGCCCACGATGCCGACGACCGACATGGTCAGGACGGCGACGAGCCAGGCCACGAACCGCTCACGCAGGCCGAACCACACGACAGCGGTCAGCAGCGGGATGGACACGAAGTGGGTGACGTAGACCAGCGCCGCGACCGCGTCGTACCAGTGGGACGCCCCGTCGACGAGTCGCTCCTGCAACCAGACCGACGGGACCGAGCCGAAGATGCGCTCGTCGGCTCGCGCCGGCCCCCGGACGTGGAGGCTCGCACCCAGCCGGTTGGCGGAGGCGCCATCGCCCTCCTGCAGTGGCGAGCTGATCCAGCCGGCCGCAGCGTAGGCGAGCAGGATCACGCTCAGCGGCGACCACGAGATCAGCAGCTGGGCGATCGGACCGTGCCGCGACAGCTCCGGTCGCGGGACGTCCCGGACGCGCTCGAGCTCCTGGGTCATCGCCCCAGCCGCCGGAGGATCGCCTGGGTCCGGACCCGGTTGTAGCGCTGGATCGCGATGAACGGCAGGTTGATGCCCAGGCCGTAGGCGACCATCAGGGCCGACGGGAGGGGTGGGTTCCACAGGAGGAAGACCGGGCTGCACGCCATCGCCCACCAGTGGCCCAGCTCGGCCCGCCGCGTCTCCCGCACGAAGAGCTCCAGGCCGTCTCGGTCGTACGACGGAAGCCGGCGCTTGCTCACCCCGCCCTGGAAGAGCGCCCCGGCCTCGGGCACCTTGTCCTTCCAGCCGTGGATGCGCAGGCGGTCGCGGTACCACCGACCGTCACCCTCGAAGGTGCGCGGACGCAACAGCCAGCCGTCACGACGAAGTCGCTCGTCGCGCAACCGGTGCGCGGCGTAGCCGGTGCCGGCGTGGACGATCCCCTGGGCGACGACGTCCACGGCCACGGTCACCACCTGCGGCATCAGGAGGCGCAGCATCAGCGGACCTCGTCGGCGGAGGCTCGCAGGCTCACGTCACGGCCGCGCCACCGCACGGACCTCCGCAGCACGGTGTGCACGACGGAGCGCGCGAAGATCGCGTCGAAGGCGATGAGGCAGACGGGGAAGAGCGCCCAGGTCCACCAGCGGAACGAGCCGACCCGGCGCAGGATCCAGCCGAGCTGGACGGCGAGGGCGACCCATGCGACCGCCCACAGCAGGGGAGGGCCGTAGGTCAGGGACGAGCCCCACCCGGTCGAGGCCTCGACGAGCGCAAGTCCCGCGCCGACGGCGACGGCGTGGTGGGCGCTGATCCACAGGCTGGAGGCGACCGCCGGTCCGGCGGCGGCAGCCGTCGCCCCGGACGCGAAGTTCTTCGTCCACCCGTCGGCGAGCTGGCGAACGCCACCCGGATAGCTCCGCATCCGGATCGCCTCGCCCCCCACCGCGCACAGCACCGGCAGGCCGGCCCGGTCATAGGCGGCTGCCAGCTGCACGTCGTCGAGGATCGCACCGCGCACGGCGGCGTGTCCTCCCGCGGTCTCGTAGTCGGTGCGTGAGGTCAGCAGGCACGGCCCGAAGGCCATCGGGCGCCGCGCGGGCGAGCCGGTGAACGCCCCGCTGGCCAGGACCGCCATCACGTTGAAGTAGGCGGAGAGCTGCTCGTAGGGCCGCTCGACCCGGTGGTAGGGCTGCACGGAGACCAGACCACCGTGGCGCTGGTGCAGCTCCAGCAGTCCGGCCAGGGCCTCGGGCGCCAGCGTCGTGTCGGCGTCGAGGAAGAGCAGGCGGTCACCACGGGTGGCGTCAGCGCCGCTCTGGCAGGCCCAGGCCTTCCCGGTCCAGCCGGCCGGAGGAGGTGAGGGGGGCAGCACGGTGGCTCCGCCCGCGCGCGCGAGCGACGCAGTGGCATCGGTCGACGAGTCGTCCACCACCACGACCTCGGCGAGTGGCAGCGCACGCAGGGACGCCAGCAGTGCCGGCAAGGTGGACTCCTCGTTGCGCGCGGGGACAACCGCCGACACCGAGGGCGTCGAGGCTGCGGGCACCGACCCGCTCGGGACCGGACGCAGGTCCGCGAGGAGCCACGCCGCGCACCCGGCCGCGACGAGCAGCAGCACGACGACGACGACGACCGCGCTCATGGACCTACGCCGATGCCGTGCGCGAGGCGGGTCACCGACAGGGGCATGCCGCCGCGCGGGTGCACGGCCACCTGGGCCTGCGCCGCCGGTCGCGTCCAGTCGGGCGGCACGTCGACGCGGTGCTCGCGCAGGAGCTCGCTGAGCACGACGACCATCTCGCCCAGGGCGAACTCGCGGCCGATGCACAGCCGCGGCCCCTGCCCGAACGGCAGGTAGGCCGCACGGGCGGCACCCGGGTCGAGGAACCGTTCGGGTCGGAAGGCGAGCGGTTCGGTCCAGGGTGGGTCGCGACGGTGCACGAGCCAGGGGCTGATGATGACCAGCGTGCCGGCGGGGACCTCGTGCCCGCCGACGACGTCGGGTCCGTAGGACCGGCGCGAGAGCGCCCACGCGGGTGGGTAGAGCCGCAGCGCCTCGTCGACGACGGCCCGGGTCCACGGCAGGGCGTCGCGGTTGCCCATCAGGGACACCGGCCCGGCGTGACCGGCGAGCTCGGCGCGCAGGCGGTCCTGGACCGGCTGGTGCTCCGCGAGGAGCATCAGGGTCCAGGCGAGCGACGCCGCCACCGTCTCGTGACCGGCGATGACCATGGTCACCAGCTCGTCGCGGATCTCGGAGTCGCCCAGGTCGCTGTCGAGCAGCAGCCCGAGCAGGTCGTCGCCGTGCGAGTCGGCCGACGAGGTCCGACCCCGTCGCTCGGCGATGATCTCGGCGGTGCTCGCGTCGAGCCGGCGGCGCGTGGAGCGCAGGCGCAGGTTGGTCCGGGTCGGCGTCCACTGTGCCCGGGGGAGGATCGAGCGACCCAGCCGGACGACCAGGTCCGCGGAGTCGCTCGTCGCCCGCAGCAGCTGCTGGGCCTGCCCGGACAGGTCCGCGGAGAAGAGCGCCCTGCCCACGGCGTCGAGGCCGATGCGGTGCGTCAGGGCGGCGACGTCGACCACGTCGCCGCTGCGGAAGGTGCGGTCGGCCAGTCGTGCCGCGACGGCGGTGCGGGCGGCGGCGCGCACCTGGTCGCCGACGGCGCGGAGACGCTCGTGGTGGAAGGCCGGGGCGGCAAGGCGTCGGTGCTCGATCCAGTTGGGCTCCGACGACGCCAGCAGGCCGGGCCCCGTGACGCGCGCCAGGGCGGCGTACTGCACGGTCTCCTTGCCCCAGTTGCGGGCCGAGGTCTGCAGCACGTGGCGGACCGAGTCGGGGTCGTTGACCAGCAGGGCCGGCGGACCCGGAACAGGGAAGGAGACCAGGTCTCCGAAGCGACCCGACACCTCGGTCAGGAACGACAGCGGGTCGGACCGGATGGAACGGAAGCCCCGTGCCATGTCGAGCGAGCTGGGTCCGGGGACCCCGACGTCGGTGGGTTGCAGGGCCTGCAGACGGGTCGCCACGCTCAACGCCCCACCCCGGTCTCGGCGCCGGCACCACGGCGGCCCAGCCAGACCCACGACACGCAGCTCGTCAGCACGAGCGCGAAGCCGAAGGCGAGGTCCTCCACCGGCGCGAAGACCAGCCGTCCGTCGCCGAGGAACGAGACCCGGTCGCCGCCGACGATGGCGTCCGGGGCGTAGCGGACGATGCCGCGCCCGGTGAGCCAGCCGTTGGTGAGGAGCTGGAAGAACACGATGATGGCGTAGGCCGACCACCAGTCGGCGGTGGACGTCAGTCTGGTGCGGGCGACCCAGCGGTCGAGCGCGATCGCAGCCAGCACCCCGACCGCGGCGAGCGCGGTGTAGGTCATCCGGGTTCCCCGCGGTGGCGGACGTCGGAGCCACGCACGCGGTGACGGGCGACGCGGACCGCCTCGAAGGTCAGCACGGCGACGAGGGGGATCACGACGAAGAAGGCGACCTCCTCGAGCGGGATGCCGGCGACCCGCCACGGCAGGGTCTGCTCGGCGTCGAAGCGCCAGTGCCCGGCCGCGGTGGCCCACAGGTCCCACACCAGGAAGGGCGTCCCGGCCAGCAGCACGGTCAGCAGCAGCCGGCGGGGCTGTCGCAGGACCCGCAGCCCGAAGGCGGGGACCAGCGGCAGCGTCCCGGCCAGGCAGAAGGCGAGCATGGCGACGTAGGACCAGGTGAGCACGTTCATCCGGGCACAGGGAGCGACGAGCGATCGCCGGTGAGGCGCTTGAGCACGAGCTCGGCGCTGATCAGGCACATCGGCAGCCCGACGCCCGGCACGGTGCTGGCCCCGGCGTAGAGCAACCCGTCGACCTTCGACGACCTGTTGCCCGGTCGCAGGAACGCGCTCTGGCGGAGGTTGTGCTCGAGCCCGAGCGCTCCGCCGCGCCAGGAGTTGTATCGGCGCTCGAAGTCCTCGGGGCCCACGGTGTGCCGGACCCGGATGCGCTCGCGCAGGTCGGGGACCCCGGCCCACTCGGCGACCCGGTCGATCGCCGCGTCGACGGCCCGTTCCACCTCGTGCGAGCCGTCGCCGTCGTCGCCTCCTGCTCCGATGGCCACGTCGGCCGGCACCGGCACCAGGACGAACAGGTTCTCGCTCCCCTCGGGCGCGACGCTCGGGTCGGTCTCCGAGGGCTTGCAGACGTAGATCGACGCCGGGTCCGGGACCCGTGACTCGTCGCCGAAGATGTCGCCGAAGTTCTGCTCCCAGTCCGCTGTGAAGAACAGCGAGTGGTGGGCCAGCTGGGGGATCCGACCCTCCACGCCGAGCATCGCGAGCACCGCGCCGGGCCCGGGGGAGCGCTTGCGCCACACCGGCTCGGGATGGGTCTGCAGGGCGCTCGGCAGGAGCGCGGTCTCGAGGTGGTGCAGGTCCGCGGCGCCGACCACGACGTCCGCCCGGGTCGTACGACGCTCGCCGTCGGGACCGGTGTGCTCGACCCCGGTCACCCGGGGCCGACCGCGGGAGGCACCCGTGGTGAGGATCCGGGTGACGTCGGCGCCTGTGTGCAGGCGCGCACCATGGCGCTCGGCCAGCGTGGCGACGGCATCGATCAGCCGGGTGAACCCGCCCTGCGGGTAGAGCACGCGATCACCCAGGTCGAGCCGGCTCATGAGGTGGTACATGCTCGGCGCGCGGGTCGGTGACGAACCGAGGAACACGGCGGGGTCGCCCAGGACCTGGCGCAGCCTGCTGTCGGAGAAGCGGGAAGCGACGTGGCTGGCCAGTGTGCGGGTCAGCAGCCTGCCGAGCAGCGGAGTGCGGCGTAGGACGTCGGTGCGCAGGAACGAGGAGGTGGAGTCGAAGTTGCTGTAGAGGAAGCGGCGCAACGCGATGTCGTAGGTCTCCTCCGCGGAGGAGAGGTAGTCGTCGAAGGCCGTGCCGGCCCCCGGCTCGACGGACTCGAACAGCGCGCGGTTGTGGGCGCGGTCGGGGCGCAGGTCGAGCGGTCGGTCGTGGTCCTCGAAGAAGACGCGGTAGCTCGGATCGAGCACCCGCAGGTCGAGCTCGGCCTCGGCCGTGGTGCCCAGCAGCGCGAAGAAGTGCTCGAAGACCTCGGGCATCAGGTACCACGAGGCGCCGGTGTCGAAGCGGAATCCGTCACGCTCGAAGCTGCCGACGCGACCACCCAGCTCGTCGTTCTTCTCCAGCAGGTCGACCTCGTGACCGCGCGAGGCGAGCAGGGCAGCGGTGGCGAGCCCGGCGATGCCTCCGCCGATGACGACGACGCGCGAGGACCCGGCGGTGGGCACGGCGGTGGGGCGGGCGGTGGGGCGGGCGAACCGTTCGGGGATGAGGACCGTCACGAGCGACCTCCCGTCAACGCGCCGGCCGCGATGCGCAGCTTGACCCCCGTGGGGACACGGACGCGGGAGCGGCGGATCTCGACGGCCGGGGTCCTACGCAGTCGCGTGCCCAGCTCGGTGAAGGTCGCGTGCGCGGCACGGACGGCCCGGCGGCTGCTGGCGGGGAGCGCCGGGATGACCGCCGCGGCCGCGTCGAGGTCGGCATCGATGTCGTCGAGGATCCGGTCCCGATCGGCGTCGCAGAAGCGGTCTGCGCTCAGTCCCGGGAAGTAGTCCCGGCGCAGCACGTCGTGGTCCTCGGCGAGGTCGCGGATGAAGTTGAGCTTCTGGAACGCCGCACCGAGCCGCTGGGCTCCCGGAGCGAGCGCGTCGTAGCCCGCCGACCGTCCCCGCGGCGCGTCGGGTGCGGCGAGGAAGGCCCGCAGGCACATGAGCCCGACCACCTCGGCGGAGCCGTGCACATAGCGCGCGAAGCTCTCCGGGGTGTGGGCCGTGGTGTCGATGTCCATCCGCATGGAGTCGAAGAAGGGCGCGACGATCGCATCCTCGATCCCGACGGAGCGGGCGGTGCGGGCGAAGGCGTGCACCACCAGGTTGGCGCTGTAGCCGTGCTGCATCGCGTGCCTCAGGTCGTCCTGCAGCCCCGCGAGCATCTCGGCCCGCGGCAGCGGACCGAGGCCGGGATCGGGGTTGTCGACGATCTCGTCGGCCACCCGGACCAGGGCGTAGATGTTGCGCACCTGGGTGCGGACCGGCTCCGCGAGGAGCCTCGATGCGAGCCCGAACGAGCTGGAGTAGTGACCGATGACCTCGGCGGAGGCGCCTTCTGCCACCACGTCGTACAGGGTGCGGGTGCTGGAGCGGGGGACGAGGATCGTCACGCGGCGACCTCGCGGCTCTCGGCGAGCTCGGTGGGGCTCGTCGTCATCGCGTCGAGGAAGTCGAGGGAGAGGCCGAGACCGTCGAAGACGGCTCTGGCCGAGGCGATCTGAGCCTCGGCGAGCTCCTCGACGAAGCGTCGGGAGCCGGACGTGGTCAGCAGGCGTCGCACCTCGGCCAGCTCGGCGTCGTCGATCTCGCGCCCGAGGTGGAGACGGATCTGCTCCCACTCGGGGGTGGACCTCGCGTGGACCAGCAGGGGGGTCTGCTTGCGGGTGCGCAGGTCGCCGGTCGAGCTCTTGCCCGACAGCGCGGTGTCACCGAAGACACCGATCAGGTCGTCGACGAGCTGGAAGGCGACCCCCAGCACCGTGCCCGCCTCTCCCAGTCGGGAGATCGTGGTCTCGTCGGCGCCTGCGAGCACCGCGCCCGACTGCAGGGGGAGGGCGAAGGAGTAGGCACCGGTCTTGTTGGCCTCCATCGCCACGCTCTCGGCCAGCGAGGCCGGCGCCAGGTCGAGGGTGAGGCGGACATCGGCGAGCTCACCGGCCGCCGTCGTGTGCAAGGCCTCGTCGAAGAGGTCGAGCAGTCGACCCACCACGTCGACCGGTGCCCCGCACGTCGCCACCGCTCGCACGGCGGTGGTGAGAGCGAGGTCCCCGGCGAGGATCGCAGCGGTCCGGCCGTAGTTGGCCGCGTCGGTCTCGTCGGCCCCGTCGGCGAGTGCCCGGGCGTGGAACGTGCCGCTCACGTTGGGCCGACCACGCCTGACGTCGTCGCCGTCGATGACGTCGTCGTGGATGACCAGCGCCGTGTGCATGAGCTCGAGCGCCGCACCGACCTCGGAGGCCTCGCGGGCCAGGGCCCCGCCCAGCGCGTCGTGGGCCGACCGGAGCAGGGCAGGCCGGAAACGCTTGCCCCCCTCGGCGGCGCTCGCGAGCGCCTCCCACAGCCGGACGTGGTCGGGGTCGATGGCGGCGGCTCGGTGCCGACCCTCGTCGAGCAGACGCCCGAGGGCCTCGTCCGCGGTGCATGAGTTCATGGCTACTCCCACCTCGTGCTCTCCTGGAGGACCATAATCTATGCAAGACTTTCAACTAAATCTAGGCAACGGGTGGAGGAATCGCGCATGGAGCTCTCTGTCGACAGCGGGCTGAGCATCAGCGACCTCACCCGTCTCACTGGAGTGCCCGGTCCGACACTGCGCAGCTGGGAGTCCCGCCACGGATTTCCCCGACCCGCCCGGCTTCCGGGGGGACACCGCCGCTACGGGCGCTCCGACGTGGACGCGGTGCTCGAGATCGTCCGACACCGCCAGGGCGGGCTGTCCCTCGAAGCGGCCGTGCGCCGGGTGGCCGCCGGGCCGCTGGTGTCGGGCCCAGGTGTGGGATCCGGGCTGGGATCCGGTGTGGGATCGGGGTCGGTCTACGCGGAGGTCCGTCGCCGCCACCCGGAGCTGACGCCGCAGGTGCTCTCGCGCAAGACGCTCATCGCCCTGAGCCACGCCATCGAGGACGAGTGCTGTGCGCGAGCCTCGCGTCCCGTGCTCTTCGGCGGGTTCCAGCGGGAGAGGTTCCTTCGCGCCTCCTACAACCGCTGGCTGCAGCTGTCGCGGACGGCGAGCGTGACGGTCGTCTTCGCTGATCTCGCAGAGCCCGCCGCCGTGCGCGACTCCCGCCCCGTCGAGATCGGGCTGCCGCCCCAGGCGCCGCTGAACCGTGAGTGGTTGGTCGTGTGCGACGCCCCCGATCTCCCGGTGTGCCTCGTGGCCGTCGAGCTCCCCGGCCGGCGCTTCGAGGTGTTGTGGTCGGTGGACCCTCGGGTTGTGCGCGACGCCAGCCGCGTCTCGGCAGCGCTGGCCGACCACTACCGGCCCGGTTGGCGAGCAGCCGGGGACGTCGATCTCGACAAGGACGTCGCGGACGTCTCGGAGGAGCTGCGCCGGGCCTCTGACCTCTTCAACCGGATGCTGGGCTACCTCGAGGCGGCGCTCTGACCTCGCCGCTCGCCCGATGACCCTGCTGCGCGGCGAGCACCCGGACACCTGAGAACGTTCGGGGGTGCCCGCCGCTCCCGCCGCTCCTGACGCGACCCAGCCCCTCCGCGCCCTGTGGCGTCGCTACGACGCCTACCGGGCCCGGTTCGTCGGAGCCGTGGCCGCCTCGACCATCAACAAGGTCGCCGACGTCGTGCCCGAGCTGCTGATCGGCGCCGCCGTCGACGTGGTCGTCCGCGGCGACGCGTCGTTCGTCGGCGAGGTCCTCGGCGTCGAGTCCCGCTACGCGCAGCTCGGCTGGCTGGCGGTCATCAATGCCGTGGTGTGGATCGTGGAGTCGCTGAGCGAGTACGTCGCCAGCGTGCTGTGGCGCGGACTCGCACAGGGGGTCGAGCACGACCTGCGCGTGGAGGCGTACGACCACGTCCAGCACCTCGACCTCGGATGGCACGAGAGCCGGCCCTCGGGTTCGACGATCGCCACTCTCAACGACGACGTCAACCAGCTCGAGCGCTTCCTCGACGTCGGTGCGCCCGCCATCTTGCAGACGGTCCTCAACGTGCTGCTGGTGGGCGCGGTCTTCGCCGCTGCCTCGGGGCAGCTCCTCGTGCTGGCGTTCGTGCCGATCCCGGTGATCGTCGTCGGGTCCCTCGTGTTCCAGCGACGACTGGAGCCGCTCTACGACCGGGTCCGCGCCGCCGTGTCCGACCTGTCGAGCACCTTGTCGGCCAACATCTCCGGCATCGCCACCATCAAGGCATTCACGGCCGAGGACCGCGAGCGTGATCGTGTGGCCGCGGTGTCGCAGGCCTACCGGGAGGCCAACACCGACGCGATCCGCTCCTCGGCGGCCTTCGTGCCGCTGGTGCGCATGGCGATCCTCACCGGCTTCACCTGCACCTTGCTGCTCGGCGGCTGGGCCACCCTGCGCGGCGACCTCGAGGTCGGCCTCTACTCCGTGCTGGTCTTCATGACCCAGCGGCTGCTGTGGCCGCTCACCGAGGTCGCGGAGGTGCTCGACCTCTACCAGCGCGGTCGTGCCTCCGCGGCCCGCATCCTGGGGCTCCTGGCCGTGCCGGTGACTGTGCCAGCGGGCGCCACCGCCCTCGAGCGGCCGGTGGCCGGCCGCGTCGAGCTCCAGGGTGTCCGGGCCGGGTACGCCGACGGGCCCGACGTCCTGCACGGCATCGACCTGGTCGTGCCTGCCGGCGAGACGCATGCCATCGTCGGCGCCACCGGTTCGGGGAAGTCCTCGCTCCTCCGGCTGGTCCTGCGCTTCGACGACCCCCGTGAGGGTCGGGTGCTCTTCGACGGCCAGGACGTCCGCGACCTCGACTGGGACTCGCTGCGCGGATCCGTGGGCTACGTCGCCCAGGACGTCTTCATGTTCGCGGGATCGATCGCCGACAACATCGCCTACGGGCGTCCCGGCGCCACGCTGGAGGAGGTCCGGTCCGCGGCCGAGGGTGCTGCCGCCCTCGACTTCGTGGAGGCCACGCCCCACGGGCTCGACACGTGGGTGGGGGAGCGGGGGGTGACCCTGTCCGGTGGGCAGCGTCAACGGCTCGCCCTCGCGCGTGCGCTTCTGCGCGACCCCGCCGTCCTCGTCCTCGACGAGGCGACCAGCGCGGTCGACAACGAGACCGAGGCCGCGATCCAGCGCTCGCTGCGCCGCGCCACCGCCCAGCGCACCGCGATCGTCGTCGCGCACCGGCTCTCGACCGTGCGCCACGCGCACCGGATCTGGGTGCTCGACGGTGGTCGGGTGGTCGAGGCGGGCACCCACGACGAGCTCGTCGCCCACGACGGGTCCTACGCCGCACTGTGGAGGGTGCAGACGGGTGCGCAGGACCCGGTCGCCGGTTGAAGAGGGTCAGGCCGCCGTGAGCCTCACGACGAGAAGAGCGACGTCGTCCTCGGGCTTGTCCCCGATCATCCCTGCGAGCAGCTGGTCGGACAGCGCCTCGAGGTCCGCGGCCCCCGGGGCGAGGTCGTGCAGCAGGGCCGCGAGCTCGTCGATGCCCTCGTCGACGTCGCGATCGCGTCGTTCGACGAGACCATCGGTGTAGAGCACCAGTACCGATCCCGGTGCGAGGAACGCGACCCGCTCTTCGCGGGGCGTGGCCGGATCCAGCCCGAGCAGCAGGTCGTTGCTCTCCACGTCGGCCAGTCGGGTGACGCAGCCGCCGGGGCTCAGCAGCAGCGCGGGCGGGTGACCGGCGTGCGCCCAGCGGAGCACCACCTCCTCGCCGGGGTCGGCACCGGGCCGCGGGTGGCGCTCGAACCTGGCCACCACGGCCGTGGCGGTGGTCTCCATGTGCAGGGACTCCATGACGTCGTCCACCCCGGACAGGATCGCGGCGGGTGCATAGCCGCTGTGCACGGCGAGTCCGCGCAGGACGCCGCGCAGCTGCCCCATGGCGGCGGCAGCCTCGACGTCGTGGCCCACGACGTCGCCGACGACGACCACCAGGTCGTGGCCGCCGGGGCCGCGGCTCTGCTGCAGGAACGCGTCGTACCAGTCGCCGCCGATGCGGGCGACCTCGCCCGCAGGGGCGTAGCGGGTGACGATCTGCAGGTGGTCGGGCTGGGGCGGATCCGTCAGCATGCTGCGCTGCAGGGTCTCGGAGACGTCGCGCTGCGAGGCGTAGAGGCGGGCGTTGTCGAGGGCGAGTGCCGCCCGCGAGCCGATGTCCTCGAGCAAGGACTGGTCGGCGCTCGAGAAGACGCGTCGGCCCGGGCCCCGATAGATGCTCACGACTCCCACCGTGCGACCGCGCGCCCGCAGTGGGACTGCCAGCGCCGACGACGGGGCGAGGTCGAGCAGCCGGTCCCGGGCCACGCCGGGGGCGAGCACCGTGGCGATCGCCTCGGTGGCATCCGACTCGATCAGGACCGACGTCATGTCGCGGATCGCGCGCACCAGGTAGGACGAGTCGGTCATGGCGCCGAGGCGGAGCGAGGCGTACTGGTGCAGTGCGTCGACCTTCGCCTCGTCGGTGTGGGACCACGCCACATCGCGAAGCCCGCGCCGCCAGTCCGCGGCGTTGGGGTCCTCGACCAGCGTGACCATGCACCAGTCGCCGAGCTGCGGGACCAGCAGGGTCGCGAGCCGGCTGACGCCCTCGGTGGGATCGAGCGTGCTGCTGAGTGCCTCCGAGACCGACGCGAGCAGGGCGAGGCGGCGTGCCGACCGGTCCAGCTCGGCCTGGGCCGCGCGGCGCGCGGAGATGTCGGCGAAGTAGACGGCCAGGCCCTCGGGGGACGGCCAGGCCCGGATCTCGTACCAGGCATCCAGCGGCACGGGGTAGTAGGCCTCGAACGACACCGGACCCCCGGTGGTCACGGCCCGCCGGTAGTGCGTCTCGAACGTGCTGCCGACGGCCGCGGGGAAGGCCTCCCAGATGCTCTCGCCGAGGAGGTGGGCGCGTCCGGACCCGAGGAGGCGCTCGGCCTCGGAGTTGACGTAGGTGAAGCGCCATGCGTCGTCGAGCTGGAAGAACGCGGACGACATCGACTCCAGCACCCGACCGATGCGCGCGTCGTTCTCGCGCACGGCGGTGGTGTCGTAGGCGGCCCCGACCAGCCGTACGGAGGGACCTCCGGGACGCTCGGCCAGGGCACGCCCGCGCGCCTCGATCCAGCGGACCGAGCCGTCCGGCAGGACCACGCGGTACTCGGCCTCGTAGGCACCGCACGTCGCGACGGCCCGCGCGAGGGCATCGGTCACCCGGGCCAGGTCCCCGGGGTGGACGCAGCGGTTGAAGGCCTCGATGTCGCCGCCGAAGGACTGCTCGTCGAGACCGAAGAGATCGAGCAGCCGGCCGTCCCAGCGCAGCCGGTCGCTCACAACGTCCCACTCGAAGGCGCCGACACCGGCAGCGTCCACGGCCAGCCGCCACGCCACCCGGTCGCTGACGGCGAGCGAGTCCATCGGGGCGTCCGCGGCCGCGACGGCAAGCTCCCGGTGCCGGGGCACGGGAACGCTCATGGTGACGCCGTCTTCTGGCACCCGGCTCTTCCTCCGCGGACAGGGGGCCCCACCGTCTCGAGGCGCCGCTGCCAGCGTGTCACACGGGTGTGCGCACGGGCGAGGACGTGACACGCGGATGCCCTGCGACGGGCCTCTGGTCCAGTCCACGACTGCCCGATCACGGCTTCCCGGGTGGGGGGTAGCGTCGCAGCAGGCTGCACACGGGTGGCGCCCACGTCCTCGACGGGGCCCTCGACGCGAAGGGATCCGATGACCGCAGGGCTGGCGACGCCTCGTCCGGCTGCCGCGGGCGGGCTGCGCGCGCTGCTCGGCGCCGCGCACCTCGGGCCGACGATGGCGGTGACGGTGCTGGCCGCCCTGCTGGCCGCCGCGCAAGGGCTGGGAGCCGGTCGCGGCGTGCTGCTCGTGGCGGCCGTGCTCGTCGGCCAGCTCTCCATCGGATGGAGCAACGACCTCATCGACCAGGCGCGGGACCGATCCGCGGGGCGCGCGGACAAGCCGCTCGTGACCGGGCGGGGATCCGTGCGCGCCGTCCGGGTCGCGTGCGGGGCAGCGGCCCTGGCGACCGTCGTGCTGTCCCTGGCGGTCGGCGTCGTCGCGGGACTCGTCCACCTCGGCTGCGTGGCCTGCGGCTGGTCCTACAACCTCGGGCTCAAGGCGACCGTGTGGTCGTGGGTGCCCTACGCCGGCGCGTTCGGGGGCCTGACGGTCTTCGTGGCGCTGGCCGACGGGTCGCTGCCGCCCTGGTGGTGGCCGGTCGGTGCGGGGCTGCTCGGCGTCGGCGCCCACCTCGTCAATGTCCTGCCCGACGTGGAGGACGACCTGGCGACCGGCGTACGCGGCCTGCCGCACGTCCTCGGCCCGCGCTGGATCGCCCCGGTGGCCGCCGTCGTGCTGGGCCTGGCCTCCGGCGTCACCCTGGTCGGGGCCTCCCCGCCGACTGCCGCAGCGGCCGCCGTCGCCGCCGTCGTCGCCGTGCTGGTCGCCCTCGTCGTCGTGGGCCGCGGCCGCGTGCCCTTCGTGGCGGCTGTCACGATCGCCCTCGTCGATGCGGTCCTCCTGGTGGTGGTGAGGTGACCTCGGCGCCCGAGCGGTGGGACCTCGTGGTGGTGGGGGCCGGACCTGCGGGCTCGTCGGCGGCGTTGGGGGCACTGGCCCACGACCCGACCCTGCGGGTGCTGCTCCTGGACCGCAGCGACTTCCCGCGTGACAAGTCCTGCGGCGACGGAATCGCGCCCCACGTGGTCGACGCGCTCGCCGAGGTCGGCGCGGGTGACGTGATCGACGACTGGACCCCGATCCGCCGGCTCGAGCTCTCGCGCGGCGCGGCCCGGGTCGAGGGAACGATGCGCCGCGAGGTCCGCGTCGTGCCGCGCGAGGTCTTCGACGCGCGCCTGGTCGAGCGCGCGGTGGCCGCGGGCGCCGTGCTGCGCCGCCACCGCGCCACCTCGGTGACGACCGGTGCAGGCCGTGTCACCGTCTCCGGATCGATCGAGGGCCGGGTCGTGCTCGGCGCCGACGGCGCCCACTCCTTCGTGCGCACCGAGCTGCTCGGGCGTCGACGTGAGACGCGCGCGCTCGCGATCCGGGGCTATGCCCCGACGACTCCCGAGCTCGCCGGCCGGCAGGTCATCCGCTACGGCGAGCGCCGCCAGCCGTCGTACGCCTGGGCCTTCGACCGTGGCGACGGCCTGGCCAACGTGGGCTACGGCGAGCTGTTGCCGGGGGAGCGCGACGAGCGCAGCGCGCCGAGTCGGCGGCTCCTGCTCGAACAGCTCGAGATCCTCGTCCCGGGGGCCGCCGCCACGGGTGGCGGCTGGCTGGGGCACCACCTGCCGCTGAGTGGCTGGCGCTGGGACCAGCCGGACGGTCCGGTCCTCCTCGCGGGTGACGCGGCGGGCCTGATCAACCCGTTGACGGGTGAGGGCATCTACTACGCCGTGGCCACCGGAATCGCGGCGGGCCGCACCGCTGCTCGCTGCGTGGCCGCAGGGGAGCCCGGCGCTGCGGGGGCCCGGCACCGCCGCGACGTACGCCGCCTGCTCGGCACACACCTCAAGCACACCTGGACCGCGTCGCGCCTCTCGCGCTCACCCGTGGTCGTCGACGCGGGCATCCGCGCGGCCGCGCGCGACCAGCGCGTGTTCGACACCCTGGTCGAGCTCGGCCTCGGCGACGGCCGGATCGACGCCCGACTGACGACCGGGCTGTTGCGCAGCCTCCCACGGGGTACTCGTGTGGAACGGCCACCCATGATGGAGACACCATGAAGATCCTCACCGCCCGCAGTGCACTGCCGGCCCACTCCTATCCGCAGCGCGAGATCACCGAGGCATTCGCCGCGGTCGTCTCCCAGCGCAGCCACGACCACGCGCTGTTGCGACGCTTCCACGCCAACGCCGGCGTCGAGCGGCGCCACACGGTGCTGCCACTCGAGGACTACGCCGCGATGGGCGACTTCGGGGAGAGCAACGACCACTTCATCGAGCACGCCGTCGAGCTGGGATCACGCGCCCTCGTCGACGCCCTCAAGGCGGCCGACCTGACGCCGTCGGACGTCGACCTGATCGTCACCGCCACGGTCACCGGACTCGCCGTCCCGTCGCTGGATGCCCGGATCGCCGGGGTCGTCGGGTTGCGCGAGGACGTGCGCCGGGTGCCGCTCGTCGGGCTCGGCTGCGTCGCCGGTGCCGCCGGCATCGCGCGACTCCACGACTACCTGCTGGGGCATCCCGGGCACACGGCGGTGCTGGTGGCGGCCGAGCTGTGCTCGCTCACCCTGCAACGCGACGACGTCTCGGTCCCCAACCTGGTCGCCAGCGGGCTCTTCGGCGACGGTGCCGCAGCCGTGGTCGCCGTGGGCGACCAGGGGCCCGACGGGCCGGTGCGCGTGCTCGACTCCCGCAGCCGGCTCTACCCCGACAGCGAGCGCACGATGGGCTTCGACGTCGCCAGCACCGGCCTGCGGATCGTGCTGGACGCCGCGGTGCCCAGCCTCGTCGAGCGCTACCTCCGTGCGGACGTCGACGCCTTCCTCGCCGACCACGACCTCACCCGCGCCGACATCGGCTGGTGGGTCTGCCACCCGGGTGGGCCCAAGGTGATCGAGGCCCTGCAAGCGGCGCTGGAGGTGCCCCGCGACGCGGTCCGGCTGACCTGGGAGTCACTGGCCGACGTCGGCAACCTCTCGTCGGTCTCGGTCCTGCACGTGCTCGAGAAGACCCTGCGCGAACGACCGCCGGCGCCCGGCAGCCACGGCATGCTGCTCGCCATGGGGCCCGGATTCTGCTCCGAGGTCGTCTTGTTGAAGGCTGCCTCGTGACGACCCTTGTCGCGTTCACCGTCCTGGTGGCGCTGGTCGGTCTCGAGCGGCTCGCGGAGCTGGTCGTGTCGAAGCGCAACGCGGCCTGGAGCATGGAGCGTGGCGGCGTCGAGACGGGCCAGGGCCACTACCCGTTCATGGTCGTGCTCCACACCGGCCTGCTCGTCGGTGCGCTGGTGGAGGCAGCGGTCCGACGCCCGGACGTGCCGTCGTTGCTCGCCTGGTCGATGCTCGGCCTGGTCGTCGCCTCGCAGGCGCTGCGGTGGTGGTGCATCAGCACGCTCGGTCGGCGCTGGAACACCCGTGTCATCGTCGTCCCCGGTCTGGCTCCGGTCGGCGGCGGTCCCTACAGGTTCTTCACCCATCCCAACTATGTCGCCGTGGTCATCGAGGGCCTCGCGCTTCCCCTGGTCCACAACTCGTGGATCACCGCAGTCGTGTTCACCGTGCTCAACGCCGGCCTGCTGGCGGTGCGGATCCGGGCCGAGGACACCGCCCTGGCCACGCTTCCCCAAGCGATCCCGACGAGTGCGGAGCCCGCCGGTGCGTGACCTCGTCGTGGCCGGTGGCGGCCCCGTGGGCATGGCCGTCGCCCTCCACGCGCACCGGGCCGGACTCGACGTGGTGGTGCGCGAGCCCCGCAACGGCCCGATCGACAAGGCGTGCGGCGAGGGACTGATGCCCGGAGCCGTCGCCGAGCTCGCCGTCCTCGGCGTCGACCCGCGCGGTCACGACATCGCCGGCATCCACTACCTCGACGGCGTCCGCACCGGTGCGGGCGTGTCCGCCCGATTCGAGGCCGGGCCCGGCAGGGGAGTGCGACGCACGGTGCTGCACGCGGCGCTGGCCGAGCAGCTGGCCGAGGCCGGCATCGGCATCGAGGCGCGGCCGGTCCGCACGGTGCGCGACGCCGGCGACCACGTCGAGGTCGACGGGGAGCGCACGCGCTATCTCGTCGCGGCCGACGGGCTGCACTCGCCGACCCGCCGGCTCGTCGGGCTGGAGTCCGACCGGCCGAGTGGTCGGCGTCGCTTCGGTCTGCGGTGCCACGTGCAGCAGGCACCCTGGTCGTCCTTCGTCGAGGTGCACTGGGCGACCCGTGCGGAGGCCTACGTCACTCCCGTCGACGACGACCTCGTCGGCGTCGCGATCCTCACCGAGAGCGGTGAGGGATTCGACGACGCCCTGGCCGACTTCCCGGTGCTCCGCGACCGCCTCGTCGGCGCGCGGACGCGGGTGCGCGGCGCCGGGCCGCTGCACCAGAAGGTGCGCGCCCGCGCCGTGGGACGGGTGCTGCTCGTGGGCGACGCTGCCGGCTACGTGGACGCGCTGACGGGGGAGGGCATCGCGCTCGGGCTGGCCCAGGCGCGGGCCGCGGTGGCCTGCCTGGCCGACGACCGTCCCGAGCGCTACGAGCGGAAGGCCAGGCGCATCGGACTGCGCCAGGAGCTGCTGACCCACGCGTTGCTGCTCGCGACGGGGAGCCAGGTCGTACGCCGCCGGCTGGTGCCTGCCGCCGAGCGCCTGCCGTGGGTCTTCTCGACCGCGGTCAACCAGCTCGCCCGGCCGATCGCGGTGTCGGCGTGAGCGCCGTGCGCGAGTCCGTGGTCCTGCTCGACGAGGAGGGCCGGGCCGCCGGCACTGCGGACAAGGCTCAGGTCCACGGGCGCCACACCCCGCTGCACCTGGCCTTCTCCTGCTACCTCTTCGACGCCGACGGTGCCGTGCTGATCACGCGACGCGCCCTGCACAAGCGCACCTTCCCGGGGGTGTGGACCAACAGCTGCTGCGGGCACCCGGCCCCGGGCGAGGCCCTCGACGACGCCGTACACCGCCGGGTGCAGCAGGAGCTCGGGACGCCGGTGGCCGACCTGCGGCTGGTCCTGCCGCGCTTCCGCTATCGAGCCGAGCAGGACGGGGTCGTCGAGAACGAGATGTGCCCCGTGTTCGTCGGCACTGCGAGCAGCTTCCTCACGCCCGACCCCGACGAGGTGGCCGAGGCCCGGTGGGAGCCCTGGCAGCCTTTCCGGGACGCGGTCCTCGACGGCACGCGCCAGGTGTCGACCTGGTGCCGTGAGCAGGTGGTGCAGCTTCCTGCGGACCCCCGGCAGGCGCCCGCCGCGTCGTGGGACGACCTTCCCGAGGCGGCGCGGAGGGGCATACAGCAGGACCCGACCGGTCACTGACCGGTCGGGCCCTCCGGCTGGTGCCGATCAGGCCGTGGCCAGCTCCACGCCACGCACCTGCACGTCGGCGTCAGCGGCGCGGGCGTGCCGCAGGCCCAGCAGCACGAGGGCCAGGGCCAGGGCCGCGGCGAAGGCAGCGATGGCGGCATAGCCGGCGACGGTGCCGATCGTGGCGAACGCGTAGCCGTAGAGGAGCAGGCCGCGCAGCGTGCTGCCCATGAAGAGCGTCTGGCGCAGGCCGCCGAGGGCCTGGCCCTCCGCGCTCGCCTTGGCCGTGTCGTCGAGGGCGAGGAACTCGCCGCTGACCTGCTGGTAGGTGCGGCCGTCGCTGGAGGCGTTCATGTGGGCGAGGATGTAGTGGTCGGCCTGGGCTTTGGGAAGAGCGGCGAGCGCCTCGCCCTCGGGCATCGTGGTGGCCTGCATGGAGAGCTGGTCGTTCACAAGGGCACCGGATCCAGGGGACCTAGGTCCCGACAGGTGGGGGACCGACGAGACCGTCGGCGACGGGCTCAGGCGAGCCCGTGGTGTCATGACCCTCGTGAACTGCCCTGCGTGCCACGACGACCTCATCCCCGGCTGGCTGGCCATGTGGAACCCGGTGCTCGGCCAGAAGGTGCGCTGGCAGACCGCGAGGCCGGGCTGGGTGCGACTCAAGGTTCCCCAGGACGCGGTGGTGGTCATGGAGGCACGCACCGGAGGAAAGGACGCGCGCGTCGCGCTGCGATGCCCGACCTGCTCGACGACCGTGATCCCGCCGGACCCTGCGTACGTCGAGCAGGGAGCGGGCCCGTCGAAACCGGGGTGAGCCCCGGGCACCCCGGCCGATAGGCTCGTCGCGACATCCGTCCCACCTTCCCCCACCTCCCCCCACCTCCCCGTTGCCTCATCAAGGAGCTCTCGTGCCCGACATCCAGGTCGTCCGCATCCACGCAGGTCAGCGTGCGGAGACCACGGTCACGACCGGCACCAAGGCGTGGGAGCTCTTCCGCGACGACGCCCACGTCATCGCCGCCCGGGTCGGAGCCCCCGGGGAGGAGTCCGGCCTCAAGGACCTCGCCCATGAGCTCGTCGACGGCGACGAGGTGGAGGGCGTCCTGATCGACAGCCCCGACGGGCGCGACATCCTGCGCCACTCGACCGCGCACGTCATGGCGCAGGCCGTGCAGCAGCTGTTCCCCGACGCCAAGCTCGGCATCGGCCCGCCGATCGACAACGGCTTCTACTACGACTTCGACGTCGAGACCCCGTTCGTCCCGGAGGACCTGGTCAAGATCGAGTCGGCGATGCGCAAGATCATCAAGGAGAACCAGCGCTTCGAGCGCCGGGTCACCACCGATGCCGACGCGATCGACGAGCTCCAGGACGAGCCCTACAAGCTCGAGCTGATCGGCCTCAAGGGCGGCGCCGGGGCCTCCGACACCGAGGGCGCGAGCGTCGAGGTCGGGGCCGGCGAGCTCACCATCTACGACAACATCGGTCGCAGCGGCGAGGCCAAGTGGTCCGACCTGTGTCGCGGTCCGCACCTGCCGACCACCAAGCGGATTCCCGCCTTCAAGCTGATGCGCAGCGCCGCGGCCTACTGGCGGGGCGACGAGAAGAACAAGCAGCTCCAGCGCATCTACGGCACCGCGTGGGAGACCAAGGAGGCGCTCGAGGAGCACCTCCACCGCATCGAGGAGGCTGAGCGACGCGACCACCGCAAGCTCGGCCGCGAGCTCGACCTCTTCTCGTTCCCTGACGAGATCGGCTCGGGGCTCCCGGTCTTCCACCCCAAGGGCGGCGTGATCAAGCGCGAGATGGAGGACTACGTCCGTCAGCGGCACATCGAGGAGGGCTTCGACTACGTCGGCACTCCCCACATCGCCAAGGAGGGGCTCTTCTACACCTCAGGTCACCTGCCCTACTACGGCGAGGGGATGTTCCCGGCGCTCGACGTCGACGGCATGGACTACCGCCTCAAGGCGATGAACTGTCCGATGCACAACCTCATCTACCGCTCCCGCCAGCGCTCCTACCGTGAGCTGCCGCTGCGGCTCTTCGAGTTCGGCTCCGTCTACCGCCACGAGAAGTCCGGCGTCGTCCACGGCCTGACCCGGGTCCGCGGCTTCGCCCAGGACGACTCCCACTCCTACGTCACCCCCGAGCAGGCGCCGGGCGAGATCAAGCACCTCCTCGACTTCTGCCTCGGCCTGTTCCGCGACTTCGGGCTCCACGACTTCTACCTCGAGCTCTC
>JBBSOR010000015.1:0-50862 GCA_038259535.1 Propionibacteriales bacterium
AGCACCCGACCGTCGCGCTTCTTGCGCGAGTCGACGACGACGATGCGGTACTGCGGCACCCGGATCTTGCCCAGGCGCTTCAAACGAATCTTGACGGCCCCGTTTGTGGTGTCTCCTCAGAAATTGTCGTGGGTGAGCGACCCTCGCCAGGTGGGGTTACCGGGTCTGGTCACTCGATGGGCGCTGCGTCGCTCGGATGAGAGGGTCCGGGTGCGCAGGACACAGGAAGGATTCTGCCAGACGTACGCCGTGCCTCACCAATCCGGTGCCACTCAGGGCCGCGCGAGGACCTCAGGCCGCGTCGAGGCCGAGGAAGGAGCGCACTGCGGCAGCGCCCGTGACCTCGACCGTGGCGTCGCCGCGGACGAAGTCCTCAGGGGTGAGGACGAGGCCCTGGTTGAGCGCGAGCTCGCCCTCTCGACGCCGGATCCGGCTGACTGCGGTGCGCTGGTAGCCCACCTTGCGCGAGACGGCGAGCGAGGCGGGGTTGTCGAGGAACGCCGCCGAGGTGATCTCCGCGAAGCCGAGGTGGTCGAACAACAGGGCGCACATCGCTCGGCGCATCTCCGTGCCGAGCCCCCGGCCCTGGTACTCCCGTCCCAGCCACGACCCGGTCTCGCCCGTGCGGGTCACCGGGAAGTGCTTCGCCGCAACTCCCTGGCAGCCGATCACCCGACCGTCGAGGACGACCGCCAGGTCGAGGCAGAAGTCCTCGGGCGTGAACGTCGCCCGCTTGCCCCAGTGGTAGGCAGCGGTGTTGCGCGAGAGCCGGCCCGGCGGAGCGGTGGACCACGGGAAGTAGAACGGCATCTCGTCCGGGTCGTGGATGCCGGCCTCGGCGACGTCGCAGAGCTCCGCGATGAGCTCGTCGGTGAGACCCCGCAGCTCGAGGGGGCCGGCCACGACGCGCAGTCCGAGGGGCGGGAAGAGGTCGACGAGGGTGCTCATGCGCCCATCCTTGTCCGTGCCGGTCCTCATCACCCAACCGTTTCCGCGCAACCAATCCCCTGCCGGGGACGTCCCCAGGACATGACCACCGTGCACCTCGAGCCGCTCGAGCTCCCGGCCCGCCTCACCGCTGTCCCGCGCCTGACCCAGCGCCACCCCTGGCTGCTGCCCGCGGCGATGGCCGCACACCGCGCCCGACGTCGTACGCAGTGGGTGCGCGATGCGTGGTCAGGCCGGGTCATGTGGGCCGCGCACCACGACGACACCGACCTCCCGGTGCGGCTCAAGCAGCACGGGTCGCTGCTGCTGCGCGAGCTGGCCCCCGACCAGATGCACCTGCAGCACAACAAGGTCACCAACCTGCGCCTCGCCGCCTCACGGATGGACGCCCTGGTGATCGCGCCGGGCGAGACGTTCTCGTTCAACCGCGTGGTGGGCAACTGCACCCGGCGCAAGGGCTACCGCGACGGGATGAAGCTCTCCAACGGATCGGCCGAGTCCGGGGTCGGCGGTGGCATCTGCCAGCTGGCCAACCTCGTCCACTGGATGGTGCTGCACTCCCCGATGACGGTGGTCGAGCGCTCGGAGCACTCCTTCGACCCCTTCCCCGACCGGGGCCGCGTGCTGCCGTGGGGCGTGGGCTGCTCCATCGTCTACAACTACGTCGACCTAGTGGTGCGCAACGACACCGAGCACCCCTTCCAGCTCCGCACCTGGGTCGGGGACCGCTACCTCCACGGCCAGCTGCGCACCGACGAGCGTCCGGAGCACTCCTTCAAGGTGGAGGCGCGCGAGGAGCAGTTCCTGCGACGCGAGGGGCAGGTCTTCCGGCGCAACCAGGTGTGGCGGCGGGTCATCGACCGCCGCACCGGAGTCCAGGTGGGCGAGGAGCTGGTGAAGTCCAACTGCGCGCTGGTCGTCTACGAGCCCGACCCCGCCGTCGAGGTCATCGACGTCGGCTGACGCCCCGCAGCACGACGGCGGTCGGCTGCCGCAGCGCTGACAGGTCCGCGACCGGGTCACGGTCGAAGACGACGAAGTCGGCCGATGCGCCCTCGGTGAGTCCTTCGACGCCGAGCCACTCGCGGGCCCGCCAGCTGGCGGCGCCCAGGGCGTCGTGGGCGGGCATCCCGATCCGCACGAGCGCCTCGATCTCACCGGCGATGTTGCCGTGGCGGCTGAGCCCGCCGCCGTCCGAGCCGGCGTAGATCGGCACCCCGGCCTCGTGGGCGGCCATGATCGTGGCCGGCATCCGGGCGTAGAGGTCGGTCATGGTCGCGGCGTAGTCGGGGAACTTCTCCGCGCCCGCCGCCGCGTGCTCGGGGAACTTGTCGAGCTGCATCACCGTCGGCACCAGCCGCGTGCCGTGGGCGACCATGGCATCGATGAGGTCCTCGGTGAGCCCGGTGCCGTGCTCGATGCAGTCGATGCCGGCCTCGATCAGCCCGGGCAGGACCCCGTGGCCGAAGCAGTGTGCGGTGACCTTCGCCCCGTGGGCGTGCGCCGCCTCGATGGCGTCGGCGAAGGCCTGCGCCGGGAAGGAGGGCG
This sequence comes from Propionibacteriales bacterium, assembly GCA_038259535.1. Lineage (GTDB taxonomy): Bacteria > Actinomycetota > Actinomycetes > Propionibacteriales > Nocardioidaceae > Nocardioides. The sequence goes on from JBBSOR010000015.1 coordinate 2,497, forward strand.
TCAGGTCTCCCGCGTCTCGGGAGATCCAGTCGCCGACGAGCTTGATCCACCCGTCGCCGGCGCGGGCCTCCTGGGCGGCGTACGTCGCCAGGTCGTCTGGCTCGACCTCGTGGGCGTAGCCGCGGATGTAGCGCCTGGTCGCGGCGATGTGGCGTCCGCACCGGATCAACCGCGGCAGGTCGTCACGGTCGTGCACCCAGCGGGTGTCCGCTGCCGAGCCGGCGTCGCGGATGAGCAGTGCACCCCCGTCGCGGTCCTCGATCGCCTGCTGCTCGGTCGCGGCCTCGTCGACCGCGCCGTAGTCGTCGAGCCCCAGGTGGCAGTGGGCGTCCACCAGGCCGGGCACGATCCACCCCTCGGCCACGGTGTCGGCCCCCGGCTGCGGCTCGTAGGTGATCCGGCCGTCGACGACGTAGAGGTCGCGGACCTCACCGTCCGGCAGGACCGGGCCACGGAAACGCTGGGCAGTCAGGCGGGGCATGGGCGTGACGTTACAGCTGGTCGAGCAGCCACGACGGGCTGAGCACCTGCACGGGTGCCACGTTGGCGGCCAGCGCTCGGTCAGCGGTGACGACCACGACCCGAGCACCGGTCTCGGCGGCACGCCGGGCCTGCTCCCGGATCTCGGCGTCCCCGTCGCGCTTCGCGTGGACCGTCGTCACGTGCGCGTCCCGGCCGGGCCGGACGCCGGCCTTGGCCTGGCCCTCCAGCACGAGCACGATGACGTCGTACGCGGTGTCGGCGACGAGGAGCCGCTCGTGCAGGCGACGGGCCGCGCCGGGACGGTCCTTCCACCACCCGTCCGGCACCGAACCGACCACGTTGGCACCGTCGACGACCAGGACCGAGCTCACTTGAGGAACTGGGAGAAGTCCTTGGGCAGGTTGAGCTGCTCGGCCGCCTTCTCGTAGTCGACCTCCGCGCCGTCGGGATTGCCGAACGGGTTGACGGCCTTCTCGGACTCGGCGGCACCGGCCTTCTGCTGGGCGGCCTTGGCGGGGTTGCCCGAGACCCGCTTCTTGCCCTTCTTGCCCTTGGCCTGCGGCTGCTGGCGAGCACCGGCACGCTTGCCGCCACCCATCCCCGGCATCCCCGGCATCCCGGGCACGCCGGGCATCCCGCCGCCACGCGCCATCTGCTCCATCATCTTGCGCGCCTCGAAGAAGCGGTCGACGAGCTGGTTGACGTCGGAGACCTGGCGGCCCGCACCCTTGGCGATGCGGGCCCGGCGGGAGCCGTCGATGATCTTGGGGTTGTCGCGCTCGGCCGGCGTCATCGACTGGATGATCGCCTGGATGCGGTCGATCTCGCGCTCGTCGAAGTTCTCCAGCTGGTCGCGGAACTGACCCATCCCGGGCAGCATCCCCATGATCTTGGTCATCGAGCCGAGCTTGCGGATCTGCATCATCTGCTGGAGGAAGTCCTCCAGGGTGAAGCCGCCCTTCGTGGCGAGCTTCTCGGCCGCCCGCATCGACTCCTCGGAGTCGAAGGCCTTCTCGGCCTGCTCGATCAGGGTGAGCATGTCGCCCATGTCGAGGATGCGCGAGGCCATCCGGTCGGGGTGGAAGAGGTCGAAATCGGTCATCTGCTCGCCGCTGGAGGCGAACATGACCGGCTTGCCGGTGATCGAGCGGATCGACAGGGCCGCGCCGCCGCGGGCGTCACCGTCGAGCTTGGTCAGGACGACGCCGTCGTAGCCCACGCCGTCGAGGAAGGCCTGCGCGGTGGTGACCGCGTCCTGGCCGATCATCGCGTCGACGACGAACAGCACCTCGTCGGGCTGCACGGCGTCGCGGATGTCTGCCGCCTGCCGCATCAGGGTCTCGTCGACACCGAGGCGACCCGCGGTGTCGATGATGACGACGTCGTGGAGCTTGCGCCGGGCCTCCTCGATCGACGCGCGCGCCACGTCCACGGGGTTGCCACCGTGCTCGACTCCCTGAGCGTTGCCCGGCTCGGGGGCGAAGACGGGCACGCCGACGCGCTCACCGTTGACCTGGAGCTGCTGGACGGCGTTGGGCCGCTGCAGGTCCGCCGCCACGAGCATCGGGGTCTTGTCCTGGTCCTTGAGCCACAGCGCGAGCTTGGCGGCCAGCGTCGTCTTGCCCGCACCCTGGAGGCCGGCCAGCATGATCACGGTCGGGCCGGACTTGGCGTAGCGCAGGCGACGGGTCTCGCCGCCGAGGATCGTCACGAGCTCCTCGTGGACGATCTTGATGATCTGCTGCCCCGGGTTGAGGGCGCCGCTGACCTCCTCGGAGCGCGCACGCTCCTTGACCGCGCCGACGAACTCCTTCACGACCGGCAGCGCCACGTCGGCCTCGAGCAGCGCGATGCGGATCTCGCGCGCGGTGGCGTCGATGTCGGCCTCGGAGAGCCGACCCTTGCCGCGCAGGTTCTTGAAGGTGTCGGCAAGGCGGTCGGAGAGTGTGGCGAACACGGTGTGGGTCATTCCCTTGCATCGATGGCTGGATCAGGGTCGTACGACGGGCCAGCCTAACCGTCCGACGCTCAGGTGGCTCAGCCGCCGAGCGCGGTGCGTACGGCGTGGGCGGCCGCCGCGGCGCGCTCCTCGGTGGGGCGCACCCCGCCGTCCTCCTGGACGTAGAACACGTCCACCGCCTGCGGGCCGAGCGTCGAGACGTGGGCCGAGGCCACCGTGAGCCCGAGGTGCGCCAGCGTGGCGAGCACGCGGTGGACCACGCCGAGGCGGTCGGAGGTGCGGATCTCGAGCACCAGCGAGGCGCGCGACGCGTCGGGACGCACCTCGACGATCGGCGGCAGCTCGTCGACCCCCCGCGGAGCGAGGTCGGCGAACAGCTGGCTGCCCACGACCACGCGCCGGATCCGCTCCCGGACGACGGTGGCGTCGAGGTAGGCGTCGGGGACCTCCCACGCGCTGACGCCCCACTCCCCCTCGGCGTCGACCTGGGCCCACGCCCGGGCGGCGTGCACGGGCACCCGCAGCGCCGCCAGTCCCCCGGCGACGTCGGCGAGCAGCCCGACCCGGTCGGCCGCGATGACGGTGACGGTCGCACCGACCTCGTGCGGCGTGACCTCGACGGAGACCGCGTCGACCTCACGGCGTACGACGTCGGGCACGGTCAGCGACTCGACCGGCACGACGCGGGAGATCTCGGCGCCGAGCGCGGTGCCGGCGCGCGCGACCAGCCGGTCGATGAGCGAGGCCCGCCACGCGGTCCAGGCCGCGGACGAGGTGGCCCGGGCGTCGGCCTCGGTGAGCGCGCGGAGCAGCTCCAGGCTGGCCCCGTCGGGGACGTGGGTGAGGAGCTCGGCCGTGGTCGCGGGGTCGTCCGGGTCCCGGGTGGTGGCGAGCGTGGCGAGCAGCAGGTGCCAGCGCACCAGGGACGCGACCACCTCGGCGTCGAGGTCGGCGAATCCCATCCGGGCCACGACCTTGCGCGCCAGCGGCTCTCCCGCGACCGAGTGGTCGTGCAGCGAGCCCTTGCCGATGTCGTGGAGCAGCGCGGCCACCAGGAGCAGGTCGGGACGGCGGACGCCGCGGATGAGCGCGCCGGCCTCCGCGCAGGTCTCCACGACGTGGCGGTCGACGGTGAAGCGGTGGATCGCCGAGGCGTGCGGCAGCAGGCGGATCTGCTCCCACTCGGGCAGGAAGGTCTCGATCCCGCCGATCTCGTCGAGGGTCTCCCACACCGGGAGCAGTCCGGGGCCGCTCGCGAGCAGGCGGACGAGGGCGTCGCGGGCCGGCGCCGGCCACGGCGCCGGGAGCTCGGCGCCCTCCCGGACGAGTCGGGCCGCGGTCGCCGGTGCCAGCACGGCGTCACGGCTGGCCGCCTCGGCGGCGGCCCGCAGGAGCAGGGTGGGGTCGTCACCCGGCATGGTGCCCGCGTCGAGCACCACCTCACCGCGCGAGAGCGCGATGCCGGGAGCGATCCGCTCGAGGGCGGGCGTGCGCCGCCCCTTCTCGCCGGCGGCGCGGTCCACGACGGCATCGGTGCGGCGCCAGGCCAGGCGCGACAGGTGGGCGATCCGGCGCCCGAGGGAGCGCACGTGCCGCTGGGCCGCCTCGGCGTCGGCGAAGCCGAGCCGCTCCGCGAGCGGCCCCCACATCTCGGGGGCGATCCGGTCGCTGGGACGTCCCGCGATCTCCTGCACCTCGTCGCGGACGTCGAGGAGCATCAGCCGGGCCGCCTCGAGCGCCGGCGTGGACGCGTCGACGAGCCAGCTGGCCTCGATCGCCTTGAGCACCCCGGCGTCGCGCAGTCCGCCCTCGGCCTCCTTGACGTCCGGCACGGAGGCGTGGGCCAGCTCGCCGGTCACCTCGTGGCGCTTGCGGGTGAGGGCCTTGAGGTCGGGCAGCCTGGTCCGGGCCTGACGGCGCCAGTCGGCCAGCATCGTCGTGCGCAGACGCAGGCTCAGTCCCGGGTCGCCGGCCACGTGGCGGGCGTCGAGCAGGCCGAGGGCCACCCGCAGGTCCGTGGCCGCCTCGAGCATCTGGCTCATCGAGCGGACGGAGTGGTCCAGGCGTCGCCCCGAGTCCCAGAGCGGATACCAGAGGGTGCTGCCCAGGTCACCGAGGCCGACCCCGTCGTCGTGGACCAGCACCACGTCGAGGTCGGAGTGCGGCGCCAGCTCACCGCGACCGTAGCCACCGACCGCGACCAGGGCCACCCCGGTGACGGGCCCTGCGGAGGCGGCGTACGCCTGCCGGCAGAGCTCGTCGGCCGAGGTGGCCCTGGTCGTGCGGTGTGCTGCGGTCATGCGAGCAGTCCCGAGAGGGGCGCCATCAGAGCGCCGAGGCGTCCTGCTCGCCGGTGCGGACCCGTACGACGGTGTCGACCGGGCTGACCCAGACCTTGCCGTCACCGATGCGGCCGGTCTGAGCCGTCTTGACGATGATGCCGACGACGTCGTCGGCGTCCGCGTCGTCGGTGACGATCTCGATGCGGATCTTGGGCACGAGCGCGATGTCGTACTCGGCACCGCGGTAGACCTCGGTGTGGCCCTTCTGGCGGCCGTAGCCGCTGACTTCGGAGACCGTCATGCCGGCGACACCGAAGGTCTCGAGCGCCTCGCGGACGTCCTCCCACTTGTGCGGCTTGATGACCGCGGTCACGAGCTTCATGCCTTCACTCCTTCACTGCTGGTCGAGGTGCTCGCGGCGAGCAGCGAGGAACCGCCGCCGCTGGAGCCGCTGTGCAGGTCGTAGGCCGTCTCACCGTGCTCGGCGAGGTCGATCCCGTTGACCTCGTCCTCCTCGTCGAGACGGAGGCCGATCGTGTACTTGATGGCCAGCGCGATCACGGCGGTGAGGATTCCCGAGTAGGCCACGGCCACCAGCACGCCGAGCGTCTGGTCGCCGAGCGAGCCGAGGCCGCCACCGTAGAACAGTCCGTCGATGCCACCGGCGCCGCTGGACGTGGAGAACAGCCCGATCAGGATGGTGCCGATGATGCCACCGACCAGGTGGACGCCGACCACGTCGAGCGAGTCGTCGTAGCCGAGCCTGTACTTCAGGCTGACGGCCCAGGCGCACACCGCACCGGCGATGGCGCCGATGGCGACGGCCCCGCCGATGTCGACCGCACCCGCCGCCGGGGTGATGGCGACGAGGCCCGCGACGATGCCGGAGGCGGCGCCGAGCGAGGTGGCCTTGCCGTGCAGGAGGCGCTCGATCAGCAGCCAGCCGAGGATGGCCGCGAAGGTCGCCAACGTCGTGTTGGCGAAGGTCCGTCCGGTCTCGGAGTAGAACTGCGCGAGGAACGCGTCGGGGTCCTCGTCGAACGTCGTCCCGAAGACGATCGAGCCGACGTTGAAGCCATACCAGCCGAGCCACAGCATGCCCGCGCCGAGCATGGTCAGCGTCAGGTTGTGCGGGCGCATCTGGTCCTTGGGCCAGCCGATGCGCTTGCCCAGGAGCACGACCAGGACGAGGGCAGCGACACCCGCGTTGATGTGGACGGCCGTGCCGCCCGCGTAGTCCTGGGCGCCGATGCGGCCGCAGATGAGCGAGTCATCGGTGCAGCCGAAGACCATGTGGGCCATCGGGAAGTAGACGATGATCGCCCACAGCGGCAGGAAGACCACCCACGCGGAGAACTTGAGCCGGTCCGCGACCGCGCCGCTGATCAGGGCAGCGGTGATGATCGCGAAGGTCATCTGGAACATGACGTAGATGTAGTTGTCGGTGGTGACGCCGTCGAGCCAGAACAGCTCGAACGGGTTGGCGAAGAAGGTGCCTTCGCCGCCGAAGCCCATCGACCATCCGACAGCGACGTACAGGATGCCGACGATGGCAGCCGCGATGAACGACATCATCATCATGTTGAGCACGGACTTCGACCGTGACATGCCGCCATAGAAAAGGGCTAGCGCGGGCACCGTCATCATCAGGACGAAAGCAGTCGCCACCAGCATGAAGGCGTAATAGCCGTCCACAGGACCTCCAGGGAACGTACGGATGTGGACCGGGGGCTCATGACGACGGTGTCATGCAGGGGTCCACATGTTCATCCGAAGACTGCGGGGGCGACGTTTCGCCGGGACGCGAGGGATGTTGCGGGCACGCAACAGAATTCGGTGTCGTGTTACGGCTGTGTGAACGGGACGGGCCAGGCCCCCTCCTTGTTAGTGTTCGGCCGTGTCCAGACTGGCCGTGATGGCGCACTTCGACGTCGCCGGGGAGCTGCGACCACACGTGCGTGGCCAGGTGGAGGCGCTGGCGGCCTCGGTCGACACCCTGCTGGTCTGCACCACCGCCCACCTGCAGGACTCGGCGCGGGCCTGGTTGTCCGAGCGTGCGGTCCTCGTGGAGCGGGCCAACTACGGCTACGACTTCTTCAGCTACAAGGTCGGGCTCGACGCCGCCGGAGACCTGTCGGCCTACGACGAGGTAGTGGTCTGCAACGACACCTACGTCTTCGCCCTCGACTCCTACGCCCCCGTCTTCGACGAGATGGCCACCCGCCCCTGCGACTTCTGGGGGCTCACCGGGGCCGAGCGCGTCGCCCCGCACATCCAGTCCTTCTTCATCGCCTTCCGTCCGTGGGTGGTGGCCTCGCGCGCCTTCACCAACTTCTGGGAGGAGATGGAGCCCATCTCCAAGCGCCGGCAGGTCATCAAGCGCTACGAGGTCGGGATGTCCCGACGGCTCTACGACGCAGGCTTCAGCTCCGACACCTACTTCGTCGAGACCCTCGAGGACCAGCGCATCGCCCGCGAGCGGATGCGGTGGTGGGCGGCGCACCGCTCGCACTTCCCGCGCACCCGCGCCGAGGTCCGCGAGTGGCGCGAGCGCGCCAACGAGCCGTGGAACCCCGCGCGGAGCCTGGCCGACCGGGTGCTCGACGAGGCCCGACTGCCCTACGTCAAGATCGACACCCTGCGCTACGACCCCTACAACCTCGACGCCAAGCGGCTGCTGGAGCTGTGCGAACGCCGCTTCCCGCAACGCTTCGACGGGGTGCGGGAGTTCCTCGAGGAGACCGCCCAGTACTACCCGCTGCGCGACACCGAGCGGCTGCTGCCCACCCCCCTGGCGCTGGAGCCGCTCTTCCCCCGCGTGAGGTACTCCGATGCGCGGTGAACCCCGCCGGCCCGGGCACGTGAAGTTCGACGACGTCGAGGAGGTCCTGGTCGAGTCGGGCCTGGTCGACCTCGACTACGTCGCCGCGCAGCTGGGGACCAGCTTCGACTCCGTGCAGGAGGCTGCGCGCGCCGTCGTCGAGGCCGGGGACGTGTCCCCGCACCCGTTGTTCGAGGCCCAGTGGATCGGCCGCCGCCGCTCGTGGCAGCGGCTCGGTCAGCACCCGGTCCTCTGGTACGTCTCCGAGCGACGCCGCCGCAACCGGATCGCGCCGCATCCCCTGGTCGACCCACGCGTCGTGTTCGCCGCCCACCCGGAGGCACGCAACCATCCCTACGGCCCACTGTCCTACTGGCTCTCGGTGTCCGGGCCGGGCACACCGCTGCCGACCCGGATCCTGCCCAGGAAGGTCTCCTGGGGCACCTACCGTGCGGCCGCGATCGACGCCGCGACCGCGTGGCGCGAGGAGGTCGTGCTGCAGCGCCCGGAGCTGGTCGGGCCGGCGCCGGCGCTCCCGACCACGCTGACCACCTCCCCCGCGGTCACCGTGGTGATGGCCGCCCAGGACGCCGGGCCGCAGGTCCACGAGACCGTCGCCTCTCTCCAGGCCCAGACCTTCTCCGACTGGCACTTGGTCGCCGTCGACCGCGGCTCCGCCGACGACACGGCGGCCGTCCTGCAGGGCATGGCCGCCTTCGACGAACGCATCACGCTCGTCCGTGAGTCCCGCTGCGGCCATGCGCGGGCACTCAACGTCGCCCTCGAGCACGGCACCGCCGAGCACGTCGCCTTCCTCCCCCTCGGCCGGGAGTGGCTGCCGGAGATGCTGGCCGACCTCCTGGCCCACGCCCATCACACCGGCGCCCCGGCGGTCCTGGCCGGGGCCGGCGCGGTCGGGCGCGACCGCCACGAGCTGCTGGGCGGTCGCCCGGTCGACCTCGCCACCGCGCTCGTGCGACGCGACGTGATCAAGGACATCGGTGGCTTCGACGAGGGACTCGGCGGGTCGGTCGAGCGGGACCTGCTGCTGCGCCTGACGCGCGAGCACGAGCCGCTGGCGGTCGACGTACCCGTGCTGAAGCGTCCGGACGCCGTCGCCAGCGGCTTCGCCGACGACTGGGACTCGGTCGTCCTCGAGCGCCAGCTCGTGGACTGGGACGCCGCCGCGGCCCGCGAGAGGTCCCCCGACCTGGTCAGCCACGTGCTGCCGCTGGGCGCGGAGCCTCGGCGCACGGTCGAGTGGCTGAGCTCCGTGCCACGTGAGGGCACGGAGCTGATCCTGGTGGGGGTCCGCCTGCGCCGTGCGCACCACGTGCTGGCGTCCGCGATCGCCGCGATCATCTCCGGCGCCCGCTTCGTGTCGGTCCCCGCCGCCGTCTCCACGTCGGCGGCCACCAACATCGGCATCGCGCAGGCCGCCGGCAGCACGGTCGTGCTCGTCCGGGCCGAGGCGATGCCGCCGCGGCAGCCCATCGCCGGACGACTGGCCGCGGCGGTGCGCGAGCCGGGCGTGGCGGTGGCACAGCCACTCGTGGTCGACCTCGACGGAGTCGTCCTCAGTGCCGGCGCGCGTTTCAGCCCCGACAACCCCCACCCCGAGCTGTTCCTCGCCGGGCTGCCCAGCAGTGACGCGTTGCGCATCGGGCCCTGCGAGGTCGCCGCCCCGGCGGCACCGCACGTGGCCCTGCGCACCGAGACCGCCGTGGCGCTGCGCGGGCTGGACGCACGCTTCCGATCGGTCCTCGCCGAGACCGACCTCGGGCTGCGCGCGCGACAGTCCGGTCTCGGGGCCTCGGTGGTCGTGCCCGCTGCCGTCATCACCTCCCGCACCCCCTACGCGGGCGACGAGGAGCTCATCGGCGCGATGGCGTCGCTGTGCCGTGGCTCCGCCACGCCACCACCCGACCGGGCGGCCGACCTGCTCCGGCTGGCCGGCCTCGAGGTCACCGACCATCGCAACCGCCGGGTCACCGCCGACCCCGAGGACCGTGCGGCTCCCTCGGCGCTGGTGCCCCAGCTGGTGATGCGCGCAGTCCGGGGCATCAACGAGACGCCTCCCCGCCTCCGCTGGGCGATAGACATCGCCGCACCCGCCGCGGCCCGTGGCGACCGTTGGGGCGACACCTACTTCGCCCGGTCCCTGGCCGATGCTCTCGAACGCCGCGGCCAGCACGTGGCGATCGACCGTCGCGACGCGCGCGAGCGCGACTCGCGCGACCACGACGACGTCCTTCTCGTGCTGCGCGGTCTCGACCGGGTCGCTCCCCGACCCGGTCTGCTCAACGTCGAGTGGATCATCAGCCACCCCGACATGATCAGCCCCGACGAGGTCGCGGGCTACGACCTCGTCTACGCAGCCAGCACCAGCTGGTCGGCGCGGATGAGCCGCGAGTGGGGCACCCCGATCAAGTCGATGCTCCAGTGCACCGACACCCGGTGGTTCCACCCCGACCGCGCAGAACCCGACACCGGTCCCGACCTGCTCTTCGTCGGCAACTCCCGCGGCGTCTACCGCTACGCCGTCCGTAGCGCCCTCGCGGTCGGGGCCGAGCTCACCCTCCACGGCAACGACTGGACCGAGTTCGTCGACCGCGAGCAGATCGCGTCCGGCGGTGTGGCCAACCACGAGGTCGGCATCCTCTACGCCTCGGCCGGGGTGGTCCTCAACGACCACCACCTCGACATGCGACGCGACAGCTTCGCCTCCAACAGACTCTTCGACGCCGCCGCGTGCGGTGCCCGGATCCTCAGCGACCGCATCGACGGCCTGGCCGAGACGTTCTCCGGCCTCGTGCTCCCCTTCGACAACGAGCACGAGCTCGCCCGCCTGGCGACACCGCCGTTCGACGCCTTCCCGGACAACGAGGCCCGGCGCCGGATCGCGACGCGGATCATCGCCGAGCACAGCTTCGACAAGCGGGCCGAGACGCTCATCGACGACGCCGTTCGACACCTCCTGGCCCGCGGCTGACCGCCGGACGGCGCGCCGTCGATCGCGCTCCGGCCCCCTGCCGTCGTCTCGGCCCACCTCGCCAACCCACGAGTTGGCGGGTCGGGTAGGCCCCCAGCGGCCCCTCGGGCCCCCACCTCGCCAACCCACGAGTTGGCGCGCCAACCGGTCAGTTGGCGGGTTGGGTAGGCACCCCGCGCGCCCTCCCGGTCGTGCGTCAGCCGAGGAGCGCGTCGACGAACGCGGCGGCGTCGAAGGGCGCCATGTCGTCGGGTCCCTCGCCGAGGCCCACGAGCTTGACCGGGACGCCGAGCTCACGCTGGACCTGGACGACGATGCCGCCCTTGGCCGAACCGTCGAGCTTGGTGAGCACGATCCCGGTGACGTCGACGATCTCGCTGAAGACGCGGGCCTGGATGAGGCCGTTCTGGCCCGTGGTCGCGTCGAGCACGAGCAGCACCTCGGTGACCGGAGCCTGCTTCTCGATGACCCGCTTGATCTTGCCGAGCTCGTCCATCAGGCCGGCCTTGTTCTGCAGCCGTCCGGCGGTGTCGACGAGCACCGTGTCGACGGCGTTGTCGACACCGAGCTTGACGGCGTCGAACGCGACGCTGGCCGGGTCGCCGCCCTCGGGGCCGCGCACCACCTCGACGCCGACGCGCTCGCCCCAGGTCGCGAGCTGGTCGACGGCCGCGGCGCGGAAGGTGTCGGCCGCGCCCAGGGTCACCGTGAGGTCCTCGGCAACCAGGATGCGGGCGATCTTGCCGACCGAAGTCGTCTTGCCGGCACCGTTGACGCCGACGACGAGCACCACGCCGGGGTTGCCGTCGGTGCCGGTGACCTGCAGTCGGCGGTCCATGTCGGTGCCGACCAGCTCGACCAGCTCCTCGCGCAGCACCGCGCGGATGTCGGACGCCTGGTTGCCCTCGACCCGGAGCCGGGTGCGGAGCTTCTCGACGAGGGCCTGCGTGGGGGCGACGCCGATGTCGGCGCTCAGGAGGGTGTCCTCGATCGCCTCCCAGGTGTCCTCGTCCAGCCGGTCGCGGCTGAGGAGGGCGAGCAGGCCCTGCCCGAGGCCGCCCTGCGAGCGGGAGAGCCGCTGACGCAGTCGCACCAGGCGCGACGCCGTGCCCTCCGGCCTGTCGAGCGCGGGCGGCGCCTCCACCGGCGTCTCGAGCGCCGGTTCGGTCGGCGCCTCGGTCGCGGTGCCGGCCTCGGTGGGCGCGGGGACGATGACGTCCGTGCCGCCCTGAGGCAGCTTCGCGCCGCGGCGTCGCCCGGAGGTCAGCAGCCCAGCGAGCGTGAGCACGCCGACGACGGCGATGCCGATGATCAGATACAGCCATTCACCCATGGCGCAATCCAATCAGACGGTGCCGAGCCTGCCGCGCCCGCCGGTGGAGCGGTGCCCCAGCCACGTTCCGTACGTGCGACAGGGTGGCGCACACACCGCCCGCACGGGAGGGTCAGACGCGGGACTCGGAGTCCTCGAGCGTGGGGAGGGAGTCGACGCCCTTGCGCATGGCGTCGCCGAGCTGCGGCACGAGGGGCATGTCCTCGCCGCGGTGCGGATAGGCGACGTAGACCGCCACGGCACCGGCGACGAGCACTCCGAGGGTCATCATGAGGATGATCGCGAGCACGGGGTTCCTCCCGAGATGGTCCGAGGTGGTCCTGCCCACGATGGCACACCGGCCGGGCGTGTCGTGCATCTGCGAGTGCCACCGGCGCGTCCCGGTGACGCCGCTCACGCCTCCGGCTGCTGGAGGCGTCCGACGACCTGGCGCACGACGTCCGGGATCGGGGTCACCGGCCGGGCACCGGCGCCGCGCGAGTTGTCGACGTAGACGTGCACGAAGCGGCCCTCGGCCGCCGCCTCGTCGGACTCCCCCTGGAACAACCCGATCCGGTAGACGATCGAGCTGGTGCCGACCTTGTCCACCACGAGGCCCATCTCGATCGGCTCGGGGAAGCCGATCTCGCGGAAGTAGCGGCAGCCCGTCTCGGCGACCACCCCGATCTGGGGGAGGGCGCGGACATCGACGCCGGTCTCGGCGTAGAGGTGGGCGTTGACCGCGGTGTCGAAGAGCTCGTAGTAGGTGGCGTTGTTGAGGTGGCCGTAGGCGTCGTCGTCGCGCCAGCGGGTCGTCGCGGTGCGCCACGCGACGTAGTCGGCCCGGGTCGGAACATCCTGGGGCATCAGGTCGACCTCACGCTGATTCCGCGTCGCGCAGGCGCTGGCTGATCACGGCCGAGACGCCGTCACCGCGCATCGTCACGCCGTAGAGCGCGTCACCGACCTCCATGGTGCGCTTCTGGTGGGTGATCACGAGGAGCTGGGAGTTCTCGCGCAGCTCCTCGTAGATCTGCAGCAGGCGGCCGAGGTTGGTGTCGTCCAGTGCCGCCTCCACCTCGTCGAGGATGTAGAACGGCGACGGCCGGGCCTTGAAGAGCGAGACCAGGAAGGCGACGGCGACCAGCGACCGCTCGCCGCCGGAGAGCAGCGAGAGCCGCTTGACCTTCTTCCCGGCCGGGCGCGCCTCCACCTCGATGCCCGTGTTGAGCATGTCGTCGGGGCTGGTGAGCACGAGGCGGCCCTCGCCGCCCGGGAAGAGCCGGGCGAAGGTCTGGTCGAAGGCCGCGGACACGTCGGCGTAGGCCTCGGTGAAGACCTGCTCCACACGGGCGTCGACCTCGCGGACGATGTCGAGGAGGTCCTTGCGGGTGCGCTTGAGGTCCTCGAGCTGTTCGGTGAGGAACTTGTGCCGCTCCTCCATCGCCGAGAACTCCTCGAGCGCGAGGGGGTTGACCCGACCCAGCATCGCCAGCGAGCGCTCGGCCGAGCGGAGCCGCTTGACCTGCTCCTCGCGCACGAAGGCGGCCGGCTCCGGCGCCTCCTCCCCCTCGGGCACCTCGCCGCTGAAGGGGATGAGCGTGGTGGGGCCGTAGTCGGTGACGAGCCCGTCGGGGTCGAGGCCGAGCTCCTCGAGCGCCCGCTCCTCCAGCTGCTCGATGCGCATCTTCTGCTGCGTGCGGGCCATCTCGTCGCGGTGGACGGAGTTGACCAGCTCGTCGTGCTCACGGCCCAGGTCGCGCAGCGTCGTACGCACCGCCATCAGCTGCTGCTCGCTCCCCTGCCGCGACTCCTCGACCGCGGCCCGCTCGTCGGCGGCGAGCATCACGGAACGATCGAGCTGGTGGAGCACCACCCGGACCGCGACCGAGACCGCCTCGGCGGCGCGGCCCTCGCGGACCAGGCGCTCGCGACGCTCGGTGGCGCGAGCGCGTGACTCGCGCTCGGCCTGGGCGGCGCGCAGCAACGAGTCGGCACGACCGTTGAGCGCGCGGGCGCGCTCCTCCGCGGTGCGCAGGGCGAGCCTGGCGTCCATCTCACCCTGCCGCGACTCGCGGGCCTCCTCGGCGCGCTTCTCCCGCTCGGTGGTGTCGGGCTCCTCGTCGGTGACGTCCTCCGCCGCGGCGAGCCGGGTCTCGAGCTCGGCCAGCCCGGCGAGGTCGGCCTCGCGGGCTTCGCGGGCGGTGGCGATCGCGCGCTCGAGGCGCTCGGTCTCACCCTTGGCGGCACGCGCCTGGGAGCCGTGCTGCCCGAGCTCCTCCGCCACCGCGGCCAGGGTCGCGTCGGACTCGTGGAGCTTGGCCAGGGCGACGTCGACCCGCTTGAGCCCGTCGTGGCGGGCCGCCTCGAGCCGGGAGATCTCGAAGCCGAGCCGCTCGGTGGTCGCGGTCGCCTCGGTGAGCCGCGAGCTCGCCTCGTCGAAGGCGGCCTGGATCTCGATCAGGCTCGGTTGGCTGCTGGAGCCGCCGGCCGCGAAGTGTGCGCCGAGCAGGTCGCCCTCGCGGGTCACCGCCACCACGTCGGGGAGGTCGACGACCAGGCGGCGCGCGGTCGGCAGGTCGTCGACCACGGCGACCATGCGCAGCAGCCGCACCAGGGCAGCGCGTACGTCGTCGGGCGCGGTCACCACGTCGACGGCGTAGGTCGCACCGTGGGGCAGCGCTGGCCAGTCGCGGTCGTCGAGAGGGCCACCGCCGAGCACGAGCCCGGCGCGTCCGAGGTCGTCGTCCTTGAGGTGGCCGATGGCGGCGACAGCAGCGTGCGTGTCGGCGACCACCACGGCGTCGGCGGCGGTGCCGAGGGCCGCGGCGACGGCGGTCTCGTAGCCGTGGTCGACGTCGAGCAGCGCGGCCACGGACCCGAGCAGGCCGCCGACCGTGTCGCCAGCGGCGAGCAGCGCGCCGGCGCCGTCCTTGCGGTTGAGCCCGAGCTCCAGCGCGTCGCGCCGCGCGACCAGGCCGGCGCGGTCGCGGGAGGCCTGCTGGGCGTCCTCACGGGCCTTGGCGAGCAGCTCCTCGACCTCGTCGAGCGCAGCCACGGCCTCCTCGTGCTCGGAGTCGAGGCCCTCCTCGCCGGCGTCGAGCCCGGCGACCCGGGTCTCGAGGGCGGTGAAGTCGCGCTGGGCACGTTCGGCGCGGGTGGCGGCGTCCTCGCGGGCGTCGGTGAGGCGGCGGATCTCCGCGTCGGCGGCCTCGGAGCGCGACGTCAGGGCGTTGACCTGGCCGGTGAGGCGGGCCAGCCCCTCGCGGCGGTCGGCGGCGGCGCGCTGGAGGCCGACGATGCGCCGCTCCTCCTCGGAGGCAGCCTCCTCGGCCGCGCGACGGGCCACCACGGCGGCCTCGAGCGTCGAGCGGAGCTGCTCGACCTGCTCGGCGATCTCGGCCTCCTGGCGGCGTACGCGCTCGGCCTGGGCCTCGAGGTCGTCGGGGTCGCGCCCCGAGTCGACGGTGTCGGCCTCGGAGGCACCGGCGGCGTTGCGGATCCGCTCGTCGGCGAGCGAGGCGGTGCCGCGCAGCCGTTCCTTGAGCCCGGAGAGCGCGAACCAGGTCTCCTGGGCGGCTGCCAGTCGCGGCAGGTCGTCGCGCAGCGTCGCCTCGAGGCGCGCCTCCTTCTCGCGGCCGGCGGTGACGGTGGCCTCGACCTCCTGGCGCCGCTGCAGGAGCACGGACTCGTCGGCGAGCTCCGTCTCCAGGGCGGTGCGCGCGGTGACGAGGTCGTCGGCGAGCAGGCGGGCGCGGGCGTCGCGCACGTCGGCCTGGACGGTCGCCGCCTGGCGGGCGACCTCCGCCTGACGGCCGAGCGGCTTGAGCTGGCGGCGGATCTCGGAGAGCAGGTCGGCCAGCCGGGTCAGGTTGCCGTCGGTGGAGTCGAGCTTGCGGAGCGCCTTCTCCTTGCGCTTGCGGTGCTTGAGGACGCCCGCGGCCTCCTCGATGAAGCCCCGGCGGTCCTCGGGGGTCGCGTGCAGGATCGAGTCGAGCTGGCCCTGCCCGACGATCACGTGCATCTCGCGGCCGATGCCGGAGTCGCTGAGCAGCTCCTGCACGTCGAGCAGGCGGCAGTTCTGGCCGTTGATGGCGTATTCGGAGCCACCGTTGCGGAACATCGTGCGGCTGATCGTGACCTCGGCGTAGTCGATCGGCAACGCGCCGTCGGTGTTGTCGATGGTCAGCTGCACCTCGGCACGCCCCAGGGGCGGACGGCCGGACGTGCCGGCGAAGATGACGTCCTCCATCTTGCCGCCGCGCAGGCTCTTGGCGCCCTGCTCCCCCATCACCCAGGCGAGCGCGTCGACGACGTTGGACTTGCCCGACCCGTTGGGACCGACGATGCAGGTGATGCCCGGCTCGAGCTGCAGCGTCGTCGAGGACGCGAAGGACTTGAACCCCTTGAGGGTCAGGCTCTTCAGGTACAACGCGGGCTCCTCATCGGGTCAAGATGGCCACTGAAGACTGGGGAAGCTCAGCGCGGCTCACCCTACCGGTGGCGCGCCCGGCAGCCGGGGAGGCACCGCACCGAGGTTCAGCACCGAGGTTCAGCGTCGAGGTTCAGAGCTCCCGCTTCATCTGCTGCGCGGTGACGGCATAGCCGAGCGAGTCGTAGAGGTGGATCGCGGTGGCGTTGTGCCCGAAGACGTTGAGGGAGATCGAGGTCGCGCCGAGCCGGCGGGCGGCCTCGTGGAGGGCCCCCATGATCCCCCGGCCCAGGCCCTCGCCCCGGCGGGCGGCGGCGACCTCGATGTCGTAGATCCACGCGGAGACGCCTGACGTACGCGTCCGGAGCTCGATCCAGCCGAGGCCGACCGGCTCGGCCGGGTCGCCGCTCTCCGCGGTCCACAGGTGCATCCCCGGGCTGTCGGTGCCGTCCGGGAGCAGCTGGGCGAACTCCACCGCGGAGCGCTGCAGCGCGGTCTCGAGGTCAAGCTGTCCAGAGTCGGCGATCTGCCGGGCGTACTCCTGCTCGGAGCGGCCGCGGTAGGTGGCGTACTCCTCCTGCGTCATCGACCGCAGTCGTACGAGCCCGGGCGCGGCCTCAGCCACGGCCCAGCACGTCCGCGAGCGCGGCCAGGACGAGCAGCACCGCGTCGGGGCGGGCGTTGTGGCCCATCAAGCCGATCCGCCAGACGCTGGCGGCGTAGGCCCCGGCCCCCGCCCCGATCTCGATGCCGTACGTCTCGAGCAGCGTGCGGCGCACGGCCGCGGAGTCGACGCCCTCGGGCACCTTGACGGTGGTGAGGTCCGGCAGGCGGTGGCCCTCGGCAGCGAAGAGCTCGAGGCCCATCTCCTGCAGCCCCGACTGGAGCGCGTCGCCGGCCGCCTGATGGCGGGCCCAGACCGCGTCGAGGCCCTCGTCGAGGATGCGGGTCAGTCCGGCATGGAGGCTCGCGACCATCGCGGTGGGTGCGGTGTGGTGATAGGTCCGCTGCGCCTTGCCGCCCGCTTCGCCGACGTAACCGCCGAGCATGCCGAGGTCGAGGTACCACGAGCGTGGCCTCTCGACCCGGCGCGCGAAGGCCCGGTCGTTGATGGTGAAGGGCGCCAGTCCGGGTGCGACACCGAGGCACTTCTGGGTGCCGGCATAGCCGAGGTCGACGCCCCACTCGTCGGCGTACAGCTCGATGCCGGCGATGGAGGTGACCGCGTCGACCAGCAGCAGGGCGTCGCCCCCCTGCGACCGGAGGCCGGCGCCCAGGGCGGCGATGTCCGAGCGGACTCCCGTGGAGGTCTCGGCATGCACCGCGGCGATGATCGCAGGCGACGGGTGGGCCGACAGGACCCTGTCCACGTCGACGGGCTGCCCCCACTCGTGCCCCACTGCGACGACCTCGGCCCCGCAGCGCGCGGCGACGTCGGTCATCCGCTGACCGAAGAGGCCGTTGACGGCGACCACGACGACGTCGCCGGGGTGGACGGTGTTGACGAACGCCGCCTCCATGCCGGCCGAGCCGGTGGCGCTCAGCGGCAGCGTGCGGGCGTTGGTGGTGCCCCACGCGGTGCGGAGCATGTCGCAGGTCTCGTCCATGATCCGGAGGAACTCCGGGTCGAGGTGGCCGAGCAGCGGTTCGGCCAGGGCGCGGGTGGCCTCGGGGTAGGGGTTGGACGGACCGGGACCGAAGAGGTGGCGCTCGCGGATCATGCCCTCGACCGTAACGAACCGGTGCCCGTCACAGGACCGCACCCGGATTGAGGATGCCCTGCGGGTCGAGCGCGTCCTTGACCCGGCGGGTCAGAGCCATCACGTCCTCGCCGAGCTGGTCGGGCAGCGCCGCCTTCTTGGTGCGACCGACCCCGTGCTCGCCGGTGATGGTGCCGCCGAGCCGGATCGCCGCCTGCAGGATGTCGTCGAAGGCGGCGCGGGCGCGACGCTCGGACCCGGCGTCGCCGGCGGTGTAGACGATGATCGGGTGGGTGTTGCCGTCACCGGCGTGAGCGACGGTGGGGATCTCGACGCCGTGCACGCGCGCGATCTCCGCGACCGCGGCAAGCAGGTCCGGGAGCACCGGCACGGGTGCGCCGACGTCCTCCAGCAGCAGGGCTCCCCTGGCCTCGACGGCCGGGAAGGCCAGCCGCCGGGCCTCGACGAACATCTCGCCCTCCTGCGGGTCGTCGGTCACCACGACCTCGGTCGCGCCTGCCGCCGCACAGGCAACCTCGACGCTCGCGATCTCCGCGGCACGGGCATCACCCGGGGCGTCGGACTGCACCACCAGCAGGGCGCCCGCGGTCCGGTCGAGGCCACGCGGCGAGTAGTCCTCGACGGCGTTGATGGAGGCCCGGTCCATCAGCTCCATCATCGAGGGCCGCAGGGTGCGGCGCACGGCGACCACCGCCTGCGCGGCGGCCACGACCGAGGGGAACGACGCCACCAGCGTCGCCGGCGGCAACGGCTGCGGGACCAGCCGCAAGATGGCCCGGGTGACGATGCCGAGGGTGCCCTCGGAGCCGACGAACAGCTTGACCAGTGACAGGCCGGCGACGTCCTTGATCCGCTTGCCGCCCAGGGTGACGAGCGTGCCGTCGGCGAGCACCACGTCGAGGCCGAGGACGTAGTCGGTGGTGACGCCGTACTTCACGCAGCACAGCCCACCGGCGTTGGTGGCGACGTTGCCGCCGATGGAGCAGATCTCGTAGGAGGACGGGTCGGGCGGATACCACAGGCCGTGCTCGCGGGCGGCCCCCTTCACCTGCGCGTTGAGCGCACCCGGCTCGACGACGGCCACCTGGCAGTCCGCGTCGATCTCGATGGCGCGCATCCGCTCGAGGCTGAGCACGATGCCGCCGTCGACGGCGCTCGCGCCACCCGACAACCCCGACCCTGCCCCGCGGGGCACCACGGCCACGCCGTGCCGGGCAGCCCACCGCACGGCAGCCTGCACCTGGTCCGCGTGCTCGGCCCGCACGACCGCGACGGGCGTGCCGGCACCGGGGTCCCGGGACCAGTCGAAGCGATAGTTCTCCAGCGTGACGGGGTCGGTGGCGACCACTCCGGCCGGCAGGGACTCGACGAAATCAGCGAGGGGGTCCACTTCGCCATCGTGGCACGGGCCGAGGAGCCGCACGTGAGACAACTCGATAGGGTCGCGCCGCATGAGAGCCGCTCGACGTGTCCGCATCCTGGGGGGCGCCGACCTCTCGCAGGGACGATGCCTCGAGATCGGGCCGCTGGCCAACCCGGTCGTCAGCCCCGAGGTCGCCGATGTCCGATACGTCGACGTGGTCGACCGGGCTGGGTTGGTCGACCACTACCGCGGCAACGCCGACGTGGACCCCGACGCGATCCCCGAGCAGCACTTCTGGCTCACCCGGCCTGACGGCATCGTGTCCACCCTCGCCGAGGCGGTGGCGGCCAACGGGCCCTATCAGCACGTGGTGGCCAGCCACGTGATCGAGCACGTGCCCGACATGATCGGCTGGCTGCGCGACGTGGCGCAGGTGCTCGTCGACGATGGGATCCTCCTGCTGGCAATCCCAGACCGCCGCTACTGCTTCGACGTACGACGGTCGCCCACGACGGTGGGACAGGTCCTGCAGGCGCACCTCGACGGCGACCGTACGCCTTCGGTCCGCGCGGTCCTCGACCACTTCCTGCGGGCCGTCGACTACTCGGCCGAGCAGGCGTGGTCCGGTGAGCGAGCGCCCGAGGTGCCGTCGCACCCCATCGACGACGTCCTGCGGCACGTGGCCCGGCAGCGCGCCGGGGAGTACGTCGACTGTCACGTCTGGCCCCTCACCCCGCAGGACTTCGCGGGCCTGATCGACGACCTCCTGGTCCTCGGGCGGGTCGACTTCGGCGTCGAGCGGATCACCGCGACCAGGGTCGGCGACCAGGAGTTCTACGCGACGCTGCGACGCCTCGAGCGTCGGGACTCTCCGGGCAAGGTCACCGAGGCGCGGGCTGCTCTGGCGGAGGTGCGGTCGGCGCTCCCCGACGAGTCGACGTCCTCGCAGCGCGGCGAGGGCGCCTCTGTGCCGGCGCACCACATGGCCGACCTCGAGCGCCAGTTGGCCGAGACTCGCGAGCGACTGGCGCGGGTGCGCTCCGCGCGCGACCAGGCCCGACGGCAGCGCGACCGGGCACGCGCCGCCGCGAAGCTGTCCGCGGAGACGCCCGGCCCGCTGGGACGGCTGGGTCGCCGGCTGGGCCGCCCCTGACCGAGGTCAGGCGGCGGCCGTCGCCACCTCGTCGGCATGCGCGATGTGCCCCAGGGAGCGCCACACCAGCGCGAGGGTCACGCCCGAGCCGACGAAGGCGAACCACCACGGCGCGGTGAGTCCCCAGGCGCCGGCGATGAGACCACCCAGGGCCGACCCGACGAGCATGCCGCCCATCACGCAGATCATGTAGACCGACCCGACCCGGCCCTGGAGCTCGCTCGGCACCGCTCGCTGGCGGACCGCCTGCGACAGGGTGCCCCACACGAAGGCGTAGGCACCGAAGAAGAACATGAGCGGGTACGCCGTCCACGGCGAGGTGGTCAGGGCCATCGCAAGGTGGAACAGCACCTCGGCCAGCAGCACCGTGCGCATGAGCGTGGCGAGCGGCACCCGCCGTTCGAGCCTGCCGTAGGAGAAGGTGGCCAGCAGGCCGCCCAGCGCGGAGGCGGTGATGAGCAGGCCGAAGCCAGCCTCCTGGATGCCGACGCGCTCGAGCGCCCACAGCACCAGCACCGACCACGGCGCTGCCCACGTGACGTTGAAGACCACGATGATGATCGCCAGGGTGCGCACGGGCGGGTTGCCCATCAGCCACCGCACCCCCTCGGCGATGTCCTGGCGGATGTGGGTGTCGACGGAGTCGCGGACCGCGCCCGGCGGCGTACCGATCCTGGACACCAGCACCACGCCGACGCCGATGCAGAGCACCGTCAGGGCGAACGGCCACACCATCCCGACCGAGAAGAGCACCGCGCCGACGGCCGGTCCGACGAGCTGGTTGCCGGTGATCATGCCGGCCATCAGGCGGGAGTTGGCGATGCCCAGGTCAGGCTTGTCGACGAGCATCGGTGTGAGCGTCGCGGCCGTGGCGTCGACGAAGGTCTCGGCGGTGCCCAGGGCCAGCATGGCCACGAGCACGATGGCGATGTTGACGTGTCCGGTGGCGACCACGGCGCACAGGCCGGCGAGCACGACTCCCCGGACGGTGTTGGCGACGACCATGACGAGCCGGCGGTCGAGCCGGTCGGCCAGCGCGCCCGCGAACAGTCCGAACACCAACCAGGGTGCCTGCAGGGCCAGCATGGCCGAGGCGACGAGGATCGGGTTGCGGGTCTGCGAGGCGACGAGCAGGGGGCCGGCCGCGATGAGCATGCCGTCGCCGAGGTTGGTCACCCACGACGAGCCGACGAGCCAGCGGAAACCGGTGCCGAGACGGCTCGGGAGGACGGTCTCGACGAGGGTGCTCACAAGACGATGACCCTACGTCCGGGAGCAGCGGGCTGCAGCCCGTTTTCGGCCGCCCCCAACGCTGACCGGGCACGGATGTCCGCCCGTGGCCGCTGACCGGTCACGAATATCCGAAGACCGCTGGAAACTACTGCCCGGTCAGCGCGCTGGGGCGGACATTTCCGTCCGGTCAGCGGGCACAGCGGGGGTCAGACGGGCTGCAGGTCCTCGACCGCGAGGGCGTCGTCGCGCGCCGCCACCAGGAGCCGGTCGTTGTCGGCCTGGAGACGCAGGACCATCGTCTCGAGGTCGGCGACCCGCCGTCGCAGTCGACGGTTGTCCGCGACGAGCGTCGCGGTGGAGTGCAGCTCAGCGGTCACGTGCCCCATCAGAGCCTTGGCCATGGGGTGCCTTTCGGGAGTTCCGGTGCCAGTGGCCGCACGGCGGCCGTCTCCAAGAGTCCCACCAGGGTGGCGGTGGGTCAACGGGCCCCGGCGCGTCGGGGGGTGGCGCGTCGGGGGGTGGCGCGTCGAGGGGTGGCACGCGGCGGGCGCTGGCAGGTCGGGCAGAAGAAGGACGAGCGGTTCATGAACGCCACCCGCCGGATCGGGGTGGCGCACCGACGGCAGGGCTCGCCCTCCTGGCCGTAGGCGTCGAGCGAGCGGTCGAAGTAGCCGGACTCGCCGTTGACGTTGACGTAGAGGGCGTCGAACGACGTGCCGCCCTGCGCCAGCGCCTCGCCCATCACGGCACGGACGTGGCCGAGCAGGTCGCGCAGGACCGGACCGGTGAGGCGGTCCCCCGGCCGCTCGCCGTGCAGCCGCGCGCGCCACAGGGCCTCG
The DNA here is from genome assembly GCA_038259535.1 of Propionibacteriales bacterium. Classification (GTDB taxonomy): domain Bacteria; phylum Actinomycetota; class Actinomycetes; order Propionibacteriales; family Nocardioidaceae; genus Nocardioides. The sequence continues at coordinate 25,088 of JBBSOR010000015.1, forward strand.
TCGGCGTAGATGTTGCCGACCCCGGAGATCAGGCCCTGGTCGAGCAGGAGCCGCTTGATCGCGGACGTACGCCGTCGCGCGCGGCGGACGAACTCCGCGTCGTCGAACTCCGCGTCGATCGGGTCGCGGGCGATGTGCCGGATCTCGGTGGGCAGGCCGGCCCCGCCGGTGGAGACGACCAGGCCGCCGAACATCCGCTGGTCGACGAAGCGCATCTCGAGGCGGCGCGGCCCCGGGCCTGCCGAGTCGGGCGCAACGAGGGTGAACCGCACCCGCAGGTGTCGCTCGTCGGGGGATCCGGGCTCGTGGAGCAGCATCTGGCCGCTCATGCCGAGGTGGCCGAGCAGGGCGTCGCCGTTGGCCAGGGCGAGCCAGAAGTATTTGCCGCGTCGGCGTACGGCGACGATGCGCTGACCGGCCAGGGCGGCCACGAATCCCGTCGGGCCGCGGTGGTCGCGGCGCACCGGACGCGGGTGGAGCACCTCCACCGACTCGACCACGCTGCCGAGCACGTGGCGCTCGAGGCCGGCGCGGACGACCTCGACCTCGGGGAGCTCGGGCACGGATCAGGCGTCGGTGGCGGCGACCGAGGCCTCGGGGGCCGCGTCGGTGGCGGGCGCGGCCTGCGCAGCCTGGATCTCGCGGTAGGCCGTCTCGGCGGCACCCTGCTCGGCCTCCTTCTTGGAGCGGCCGGTGCCGTTGCCGAGCACCAGGTCGCCCACGCGCACACGGGCCACGAAGGTCTTCATGTGGTCAGGGCCGTCGTCCTCGATGAGGTAGTCGGGCACGCCGAGACCGAGGCCCGCGGAGAGCTCCTGCAGGGAGGTCTTCCAGTCGAGTCCGGCGCCCATGGACGCGGCGGCCTCCATCACGGGGTCGAAGAGCCGGTGAATGACCTTGGCGGCCTCGTCCATCCCACCGCTGAGGTGGATCGCGCCGATGACCGCCTCCACCGTGTCGGAGAGGATGGAGGCCTTGTTGCGGCCCCCGGTGGTCTCCTCGCCACGGCCCAGCATGATGTGCTGGCCGAGCTCGATCTCACGGGCCACGTCGGCCAGGGCGCGCGCGTTGACCACCGCGGCGCGCAGCTTGGCCAGGCGCCCCTCGGAGAAGTCCGGGTGCGCGAGGTAGAGCGTCTCGGTCACCACGATCCCGAGCACCGAGTCACCCAGGAACTCCAGGCGCTCGTTGGTCGGGATCTGGCCGTTCTCGTAGGCGAACGAGCGGTGTGTCAGCGCACGCTGCAGCAGCCCGGGATCCAGGACCGGATCACCGAGCGCTGCGCGGAGCTCGTCGGTGGTCAGAGGACCTGGCGACGGTCGGCCTTGGCGCCGTACTGGCCGCACTGGCCGCACGCACGGTGCGGGAGGTGCTTGGCACCGCAGGCGGGGTTGGCGCACGTGGCGAGGGCAGGCGCGACGGCCTTCCACTGCGAACGGCGGTGACGCGTGTTGCTGCGCGACATCTTCCGCTTCGGAACAGCCATGGTGATCTCCTGTTGCTTGCTTCAGCCGGGGAACCCCGGTGAGGTTGGTCAGTCCTAGTTGTCTTGGGCGTCCTGCTGGAGCTGTTCCAGCCCTGCCCAGCGCGGGTCGATCGGTGCCTCGTGCGTGTGGTCCGGGTCGTCCGCGAGCCGCGCACCACACTCGGTGCACAACCCGGGACAGTCGTCCTGGCACAGCGGCTGGAACGGCAGTGCGAGCACCACCGCGTCCCGCAGCAAGGGCTCGAGGTCGATCAGGTCGTCCTCGAGGAGGCTGGTCTCGTCGTCGAGGTCACGGTCGTCGTGCTCCGCGGCCTTGGTGTGCTGATCGGGGTAGACGTAGAGCTCCTGCAGCCGCGCGAGGATCTCGTCCTCGATCGGCTCCAGGCACCTCACGCACTCCCCTGCGAGCGCGGCCGTGGCCGTGCCCGTGAGCAGCACTCCCTCCATGACCGCCTCCAGTCGCAGGTCGAGGTCGACCGGCGATCCTTCGGGGACAGAAAGGACTTCGATGCCAAGTTGTGCCGGTGCCGGAACAGTGAGCTCGAGTTCACGCTGGGACCCCGGGCGTCGGCCGAGCTCGCGAGTATCAAGCACGAGCGGCGCCCTCGGGTCCAGGCTGGTCACGACGAACTCCCACGTCTGACATCAACACAACCTCGGAATCGTATCCGCCGCCACCTCCGTGGGGCAAAACGGGTGCCCGGGTCCTCAGGCGTCGCGGCCGGCGAGGCGGCGTACGAGCTGCTCGTGCACCGACGCAGGCAGCAGCCCGCGGACGTCGCCGCCGAGCGCCGCGACCTCCTTGATCAGGCTGGAGGAGACGAAGGCGTTGCCCACCGCACCGGGCAGGAACACCGTCTCGACGGTCGTGAGGTGCGAGTTCATCTGGGCCATCGGGAGCTCGTACTCGTAGTCGCCCGCCCCGCGCAGCCCCTTCACGATCGCCACCGCGTCGAGCTCGCGGCAGAAGTCGACGATCAGGCCGTCGAAGCCGGCGACCCGCACGTTGGGGATGTCGGCGGTGGCCTCCTCGAGCATCGCGATGCGCTCGTCGGGGGTGAAGAGCCGGTTCTTGCTCATGTTGGTGCCAATGGCCACGACGACCTCGTCGAAGAGCCTGGCGGCCCGCCCGACGATGTCGAGATGGCCGTTGGTCACCGGGTCGAAGGACCCGGGGCAGACAGCGCGACGCACGTGGGTCCAACCTTCCGCGGGGCTCCCGGGCGGGCGGGGATCACGGTGCCGGGGTGGCGCGACCGTACCAAAGCGCGGTCTCGCCGTAGCGCTTCGTGCGGTCCTCCTCGATGCCGTCGGGCCAGACGACCTGGCTGCGCTTGGCGGCCCGCTCGACGATGACGAGTGCGCCGGGCACCAACCAGCCGTGGACGACGAGAGCCGCGAGGTCGGCGGCGACGTCGGTGTCCGGCAGCGGGTAGGGCGGGTCGGAGAACACCAGGTCGTAGGGAGCCACGGGCGGCGACTGCAGGACCGTGGCGACCGTGGCCGCGACGACCCGCGCCCGCGAGAAGCCCAGGGTGGCGGCGTTGCGGGTGATGAGAGAGGCCGTACGGCGGTCCTGCTCGACCATCGTCACGACACCTGCTCCCCGCGACCAGGCCTCCAGTCCGACCGCGCCGGAGCCGGCGTAGAGGTCGAGGAAACGCAGCCCGTCGAGCGAGCCGGTGCGCGCCTCGATGGCCGAGAAGAGCGCCTCACGCACGCGGTCGCTCGTAGGACGGGTCGTCTGGCCGCGCGGCGTCTCCAGGCGGCGACCCCCCGCCGTGCCCCCGATGATCCGAGTCATGTCCCCGTGTGTCAGCCCTTCTCCATGAATCCCGACGCTGCCGAGCTCTCGACCTCTTCAACGACCGTGGCGAGCTCAGGTGACTGTGTGAGCGCGGGATCCTCGGAGAGTAGCGCCTCGGCGGCCTCCCGGGCACGAACGATCGTCTTCTCGTCGCGCAGCACCCGGAGCGTGAGCAGGCTGGACCGGAAGCCCGACTGGTGGGCGCCGAGCACGTCGCCCTCGCGGCGCTGCTCGAGGTCGACGCGGCTCAGCTCGAAGCCGTCGGTGGTCGCCGAGACCGCGTCCAGGCGGTCGCGGGCGGGTGATCCGAGCTCCGCGTGGGAGACCAGCAGGCAGAGGCCGGGAAGCCCGCCTCGTCCGACGCGGCCCCGCAGCTGGTGCAGCTGGGAGATGCCGAAGCGGTCGGCGTCGAGGAGCACCATCGTGGTCGCGTTGTGCACGTCGACGCCCACCTCGATCACGGTCGTGGAGACGAGGACGTCGACGACGCCGGCGGCGAAGGAGCGCATCGTGCGGTCCTTCTCGTCGGCGGCGAGGCGACCGTGCAGGACGGCGGTGCGCACACCGGCGAGCGGGCCGGACGTGAGCTCTGCGTGGACCTCCTCGACGGCGGCCAGCGCGCGCCGGGGGGCGAGCTCCTTGCCGTCCTCGTCGAGGTCGAGCTGGTCGCTCTCGCCCTCCTCGCCGGCGTCGCCGGAGATGCGCGGACACACGACGTAGACCTGGTGGCCCTTCCCGACCTCCTCGCGCACCCGTTGCCAGACCCGCTCGATCCAGGTCGGCTGCTCAGCCAGCGGCACGACGTTGGTCTGGATCGGCGCCCGCCCGGCGGGCAGCTCGGCGAGCACCGACGTCTCGAGGTCGCCGAAGACGGTCATCGCCACCGTGCGCGGGATAGGCGTCGCGGTCATGACGAGCACGTGGGGCGGGGAGCCCGCCTTGTCGGTGAGCGCGGCGCGCTGCTCCACGCCGAAGCGGTGCTGCTCGTCCACCACGACCAGCCCGAGATCGGCGAACTCGACGGCGTCCTGGAGGAGCGCGTGGGTGCCGATCACGATGCCGGCCTCGCCGGTGATGATCTTGAGCATCGACTCCTGGCGTGCGGCGCGGCCCATCGACCCGGTGAGCAGGACGACGGACGTGGCCTCTGCGGCGCCGCCGAGCATCCCGCCCTGGGCCAGGTCACCCAGCATCGCGGTGATCGAGCGGAGGTGCTGCTGGGCGAGCACCTCGGTGGGCGCGAGGAGCGCGGCCTGGCCTCCGGAGTCGACGACCTGGAGCATCGCCCGCAGCGCGACCACGGTCTTGCCGGAGCCCACCTCCCCCTGGAGGAGCCGGTTCATGGGGTGGTCGCGGGCGAGCTCCCCGGCGACGAGGTCGCCGATCTCACGCTGGCCACCGGTGAGCTCGAAGGGCAGCCGGGCATCGAAGGCCGCGAGCGCCCCGTCGGGGCGACCCGCGCGGGCCTGGGCCCCCTGCGCCCGGTGCACGGCCCGGCGACGGGCCAGCACCAGCTGGAGCACCAGGGCCTCCTCGAAGCGGAACCGCTTCTGCGCCGCACCGAGCTGGCCCCAGTCATCGGGCCCGTGGACCCAGCGCAGCGCCTGCATCACCGTCAGCACCTCGAAGCGCTCACGGAGCTCGGGCGTGAACACGTCGGGCACATCGGTGACGAGGTCGAGCGCGGCCGCGATGACCTTCTGCAGGTCCCAGGAGTAGAGCTTGGCGCTCAGGGGGTAGACCGGCATCAGCTTGCTCATCGAGGCGGCCTCGTCGCCGTCGAGTGCGAGGCCGTGGGGCTGCTCGAGCTGCCAGCTGCCGCGGAACTGCTTGACCTTGCCGGTGAAGACCGCCCGGCCGCCGACACGGAACTCGGCCTCGTGCCGGTCGGCCTGGCCCGGGTAGGGGCTGAACAAGGTCACGGAGAAGTCGGGACCCTCGGTGCGGAGCCGGATCGTCGTACGGAACTGGCGGCGGTTGCCGCTGAAGAAGGACGCGCTCTCGCAGGACCGCACCTCCCCCACGATCGTCAGCTGCTCGCCGACGACGGGCGTGGCCACCTCGGAGAGCTCGGTGGCAGCGACGTAGCGGCGCGGGAAGTGGCGCAGCAGGTCGCCGACCGTGGCGAGCCCGAGGCCGTCCTCGGCGAGCTTGCGCTTCTTGTGGTGGTTGCCGAAGACGGCCCCGATCGGGCTGTCCGGCGTGATGGCGACCATGCTCGACTACCGGCCGCTCACTCGACGCTGACCAGCAGGGGGTAGCGCGGCTGGCCCCCCTCGTGGACGGCGACGTCGACGTGCGGGTGGCGCTCCTCGACGCGGGCGGCGACCCGACCGGCAAGCTCGGCGCCACCCTCGCCGGAGACGATGGTGACCAGCTCGCCACCACCGGCGAGGAGCCGCTCGAGCACGTCGTTGGCGACGGCCTCCAGGTCCGAGCCGACCACCGCGAAGTCGCCGGCGATGACGCCGAGCGCGTCGCCCGGCTCGCAGGGACCCGCCATGGTGATCGCCTGGCGCGCGGCGACGGTCACTGCGCCGTGGCGTGCGTGACGGGCGGTCGCGGTCATCTCACGGACGTCGGCATCGAAGGCCCGTCCGGGCTCGTGCACCGAGATCGCAGCAAGCCCCTGCACCTGCGCCTGGGTGGGGATGACCTCGACCGAGACGCCGAGCTCCGCCGCGGCGGTGCGCGCGGCGATCTCCGCGGCGCGCACGGTGTCGCCGTCGTTGGGCAGGACGACCACCTCGGAGGCACCACAGGCGGTGATCGCCTCCAGCAGCTGGCCGGTGGACGGGCGCTGCCCCGGACCGCCCGGCACGACGACGGCGCCGGCGGAGGCGAAGAGGTCGGCGAGCCCGGGCCCGGCCGCGACGGCCACCACCGTGCGTCCCGTGCGGGTGGAGAGCCTGTGGCGGTTGTCGGCGACCTGCTCGGCGAAGTGGGTGACCCGGATCCGGTGCGGGCGCCCCGCGGCGATGCCGGCCTCGATCGCGGCACCGACGTCGTCGACGTGTACGTGGACGTTCCAGAGGCCGTCGCCACCGACCACGACCAGGCTGTCGCCCAGCCCCGCCAGCGCGGAGCGCATCGCGAGGATCGCGCCGTCCTCCTCGATGGGGTTGGCATCGAGGAGGTACATCACCTCGTAGGCCGGGCCGTCCTCGGTGAGGTCGTCGCTGGGGAGGGTGGTGGCGACCGGGATGAGGTGCGTGCCGATCGGGGCGGTGTAGGGCATCGGCCGACGGCCGGTCGCCGTGGTCTCGACGGCGTCGAGGACGACCGTCAGGCCGCGCCCCCCCGCGTCCACGACGCCGGCCTGGGCGAGCACGGCGAGCTGCTCGGGAGTCCGGGCCAGGGCCACGCGGGCGGCGGCCGCCGCGGCGGTGAAGACGTCGCGCGCACGGGCTCCGGGGTGCTCCGCGGCGGCGAGCGCCGCGTCGGAGGCGGCCCGGGCCACCGAGAGGATCGTGCCCTCGACCGGCGTCCCGACCGCGGCATAGCTCGCGTCGGTGGCCGAGGCCATGGCCGCTGCGATGGTCTGCACGCGCGGCTCCTCGCTCGCAGCGGCGGCGAGGTGGGTGACGTAGGCACGGAGCATCTGGCTGAGGATCACCCCGGAGTTGCCGCGGGCGCCCATCAGCGCGGCGCGGGCGAGCAGCGCCATCCCGGCCTCGAGGCCGAGGTCGGGATCGGCGGCGCGGGCCGCCCGCAGCTCGTCGCGGGCGGCGGAGACGGTGAGGAACATGTTGGTGCCGGTGTCGCCGTCGGGCACGGGGTAGACGTTGAGCGCGTCGATCTCCTCGCGCGCCGAGGACAGGGCGTCGGTCGCGATGTCGACGAACCGGGCCACCCCGTCCAGGGTGATGCCGTGGCTGACTGGCTCCATCGAGTCGGTGTGCTCCCGGGTCTGTTCTGTGGCCGCCTGACTGGGCCTGTCGTGAGGGCTGCGTGGTGCAGTGTGGTGCGCGCCACAGGGTAGTGCCACTCACCGACGGCGCTGCGATTTCAGCTCCGCGCTGGTCCTCGGCTACTCTTTCCCGGTTGCCCGTTGCCACCTTCCGGTGGCCATCGGGCCCATCAGAACATCACCCTCGAACGGATCGGAGTGCACGGTGGCTGCCGTCTGCGACATCTGCGCCAAGAAGCCGGGCTTCGGAAACAACCGTCCCTGGTCGCGCAAGATCACGAAGCGTCGCTTCAACCCCAACATCCAGCGCGTCCGGGCGACCATCAACGGAACGCCCAAGCGAGTCAACATCTGCACCGGTTGCCTCAAGGCCGGCAAGGTCTCGCGCTGACCTGAACTCTTCGTCTGGGACCCCCGTCGCTCTGCGGCGGGGGTTTCGTCGTCTTCTGGGGGTTTGTGCAGGAGTCACCGCTCCAGCGGGGAGTCCCGCGCGGATAGGCCGTTGCAACGGCCTATCTGCGCAAGACTCCGCACACCCGGGTGGCGTATGAGGCTGGAGGGACCGACGCGACCGCAGACGCGACCGCACACCCGGGTGGCCTACGAGGCTGGAGGGACCGACGCGACCGGGCACCCGTGCGGGCGTCTCCCCGGGACTCAGGTGCGGGAGCCCTCAGAAGTGGGTCCAGCCGGTGGGACCGTCGTACGGCGCCCCGTCGACCGTGACGCCCTCACCCTCCAGCACCTCGCCGACCACCTGCCAGCCGGCAGGCACCGACGCGACGTCGGGGAAGGTCGCCAGCAGCGCGTGGTCGTCTCCCCCGCTCAGGATGAACTCCAGCGGGTCGGCACCGAGCGCGGCACCCACGGCCTGGAGTGGCTCGGGGATCTCGAAGGCGTCGCGGCGTACGTCGATCGCGACGCCGCTGGCCTCCGCGAGGTGCCCGGCCTCGGCCAGGAGGCCGTCGGAGATGTCGATGAGGGCACTCGCACCCGCATCAGCAGCCTGCTGACCGGCGGCATAGGGCGGCTCCGGGCGGCGGTAGGCCTCGACGAGCACCCGCGGCGAGCGGAAGCCCCGGCCCAGGACGGCGAGCCCACCGGCGGCCCACCCCTGCCGGCCCACCAGCGCGAGCACGTCGCCGGGGCGGGCGCCCGAGCGCAGCACCGGCGACTGCGTGCACTGGCCCAACACGGTCACCGCGATCACCACCTGGTCGGCACGCGTGACGTCGCCGCCCACGACTGTGGCCCCGACGCTGGCGCACTCCTCGGCGAACCCGCGGGCGAAGTCGAGCGCCCACGCGAGCGGGAGGTCGACCGGAGCGGCGAGGCCGATCGTCAGGTGGCGGGCGGTGCCGCCCAGGGCGTTGATGTCGGAGAGGTTCTGCGCGGCCGCGCGGTGTCCGACGTCGGAGGCGCTGGCCCAGTCGCGACGGAAGTGCCGGCCCTCCACCATGAGGTCGGTCGAGACGACGACGTGGCCGTGCTTGATGCGCAGCACCGCGGCGTCGTCGCCGGGTCCGACCAGCACGTGCTCGTCGCCCTCGAAGATCTTCACGAGCTCGGAGATCAGGCCGAACTCACCTGCCACGCCGAGGGTTGCGTCCGGTGTCGGGGCCATGTCCCCATCCCACCAGACACCGCCGGTGATCACACTCACCCATCCCCTGTCGGGCGCCCGCCGTGGCGCGGTAGGTTGGCCCGGTCACACCCGCTGAAAGAGACCGAGGAGTCCACGATGGTCGTCCAGGCCTACATCCTGATCCAGACCGACGTCGGCAAGGCCGCCGAGGTGGCCAAGGCCATCGCCCAGGTCAGCGGCGTCACGCTTGCTGAGGACGTCACCGGTCCCTACGACGTGATCGTCCGTGCCGAGGCCAAGAACGTCGACGAGCTGGGCAAGCTCGTGGTGTCGAAGGTCCAGAACCTCGACGGCATCACCCGCACGCTGACCTGCCCGGTCGTCCACATCTGACACGCGTGCGCGCGCCTCGACGCCTCGGCCCGTCCTCGGGCCGGGGCGTCGTCGCGTCCGCACTCGGGTGCCTCCTCCTCGCCGCCTGCAGCCCCGGCAAGGTGGCCATCGAGGGGCAAGGCCTCTCCGACGCCGACCGCGCCACCTGCGAGGCGCTGGTCGACGACCTCCCCGACACGCTCGCCGGGGAGCTGCGACGTCCCGTCGAGCCGGACGACGCGCTGGGAGCCGCGTGGGGAGATCCGGCCTACGTCCTGACCTGTGGCGTGCCGGAGCCGGCCGGCTACGAGCCGACCGCGGAGTGCAGCGTCATCACGGGCGTCGGGTGGTACGTCACCGACGACCAGCTCACCGACGCCCGGGTGGACGCCACGCCGATCGCCCTCAGCCTCACGCCGTACGTCGAGGTGCAGGTGCCGTCGCGCTACCGCACCGACGGCATCGACCGGGCGCTCGCCGAGCTCGCGCCCGTGCTCCAGAAGCACCTCGCTGAGGGCCTCTCCTGCCTGTAGGCGAGGAGCCGGCGCGTCACCGCAGGCCGGTGTCGCGGCGCAGCGCCAGCTGGACGAGTCGGTCGACCAGCTCCGGATAGCTCATCCCGGTGGCGGCCCACAGCTGGGGATACATCGAGGTGGGCGTGAAGCCGGGCATGGTGTTGAGCTCGTTGATCACGAGCGCACCGTCGGGCATCACGAAGAAGTCGACGCGGGCCAGGCCCTCGCACGACAGCGCCTCGAAGGCGCGGACCGCCATCGCGCGCAGGGGCTGCTCGATCTCTGCAGGGAGGTCGGCGGGGATGTCGATCTCGGTGTGCTGGTCGGCGAGGTACTTGGCCTCGAAGTCGTAGAACTCGTGGTCGCCGCCCGTGCGGACCTCGCCGGGCCGGGAGGTCTCGGGCGGCCCCTCGAGGGTGCCGAGCACGCCGCACTCCACCTCGCGGGCGCCCTCCATCGACTGCTCGAGGAGCACCTTGGGGTCGTGGCGGAAGGCCTCCTGCAGTGCCTCCTCGACCTCCCCGGCGTCGTGGACCTTGCTGATGCCCATGCTCGACCCGGCCCGCGCGGGCTTGGCGAAGGACGGGAAGCCGATGTCCTCGATCCGCGTGCGTACGCCGACCGGGTCCTGCTCCCACTCCGTGCGGGTGACGACGATGCCGGGCGTCACCGGCAGCCCGGCGGCCTGCAGCACGATCTTCATGTAGGCCTTGTCCATGCCGATCGCCGAGGCCAGCACGCCCGAGCCGACGTAGCGGACCCCGGCCATCTCGAGCAGGCCCTGCAGGGTGCCGTCCTCACCCCACGGGCCATGCAGCAGCGGGAAGACCACGTCGACCTCGCCGATGACCGCGGGGAGGCTCGACGGCTCGGTGACCACCAGGTCCGCGCCCGTCGCCGCCCCCATCAGCGCGACCGGCGACCCGCCGGCGTCGACCGCGGGCAGGTCGGTGCCGCGGATGGCGAGGCGGGCGGGTTCGTCGGCCTCCAGGACCCACCGGCCGTCGGTGGCGATCCCGACCGGCACCACGTCGTAGGCCTCGCGGTCGATCGCGGCCAGCACGCTCCCTGCGGTGACGCACGAGATGCCGTGCTCGGAGGAGCGCCCGCCGAACACGACGGCGACGCGGGGCTTGCGGGTCTTGTCGGGGGAGGTGTCGTTCATCGTCTCGACCCTATCCACCTACGCTGGCGCGCATGGCTGCAGACACGACTCCTGACCTGGGTTCCGGCCCGTCGCACAGGCTCGGCACGATCGCGGTCACCGCCGGCCGACCCGACAAGACGCCCGACGCACCGCTCAACGTCCCCATCACGATGGCCTCGACCTACGTCGCGGGCGGCACGGTGGAGTACGGCCGCTACGGCAACCCGACGTGGACGGCGCTGGAGGACGCCCTCGGTGCGCTCGAGGGCGGCCGCTGCCTCACCTTCGCCTCGGGCCTGGCCGCAGTCGCGACGGTGCTCGACCTGGTCGGCACCGACGGCACCGTGGTGGTGCCCAAGCACGCCTACACCGGCACGATCATGCAGCTCGCCGACCTCGAGTCCCGCGGGCGGTTGAAGGCCCGGCTGGTCGACATCACCGACACTGCCGCCGTCGTCGTCGCGTGCGCCGATGCGGCTCTGGTGTGGCTGGAGTCCCCGACCAACCCGGCGCTGGAGATCGCGGACATCGCGACCATCACGGCCGCCGCACACGAGGCCGGCGCCTACGTCGTGGTCGACAACACGTTCGCCACTCCCCTGCTCCAGCGGCCGCTCGAGGACGGCGTCGACATCGTCGTCCACTCGGCGACCAAGTACCTCGCCGGCCACTCCGACGTGCAGATGGGCGCGATCGTCACCGGCGACGCCGAGCTCTACGCCGTGCTCAAGGGCCGTCGCGACCTCGTCGGCGCCGTACCCGGTCCGTTCGAGGCGTGGCTGACGCTGCGCGGCCTGCGCACCCTCCACCTGCGCGTGGAGCGGGCGCAGTCCAACGCCCAGGAGCTCGTACGCCGACTCGGCGAGCACCCGGCGCTCTCGGAGGTGCGCTACCCGGGCTTCGGCGGGATCGTCAGCATCGTGCTCTCGCAGGGCGAGATGGCCGCCGACCTGCTGAGCCGCAAGACCGGCCTGTGGGTGCACGCCACGTCGCTCGGCGGCGTGGAGTCGACCCTCGAGCGCCGGCGCCGCTGGAAGGCCGAGGCGGCGACCATCCCCGACGGGCTCGTCCGGCTCTCGGTGGGCGTCGAGGACGTCGAGGACCTGTGGGACGACCTGCGCGACGCGCTCGACGGGTGTGTGGGCTGATCCCCTCGCTCAGCCCATCTCCGCCTTGGTGTCGCGGGCGATGAAGGAGTTCATCATGTCGAGCGCGGTCATCCGGCCGTCGACGACGGCGTCGACGGCCGCGGCGATCGGTGCGTCCACGCCGGTCTGCTGGGCAAGCGCGAGCAGTGACTTGCAGGACTTGGCGCCCTCGGCGACCTGGCGGGTCGAGGCGTAGATCTCCTCGGTCGTCATGCCCTGGCCGAGCCGCTCACCGAAGGTGCGGTTGCGCGAGAGCGGCGAGGAGCAGGTGGCCACCAGGTCACCCAGGCCGGCCAGACCCATGAGGGTCAGCGGGTTGGCGCCCTGCGCGGTCGCGAGACGTGCGGTCTCGGCGAGGCCACGGGTGATCACGGAGGCGGTGGTGTTGTCGCCGAAGCCGAGCCCGACGGCCATGCCGACCGCCAGGCCGACGACGTTCTTGTAGGCGCCACCGATCTCGCAGCCGAGCACGTCGACCGACGTGTAGGGGCGGAACGACGGCCCGTGGGTGATCGCCTGCAGCTGCTTGGCACGGTCCTCGTCGAGGCACGCGACCACCGACGCGGCCGGCTCTCGGCGGGCGATCTCGCGGGCGAGGTTGGGGCCGCTGACGACCGCGATCCGCTGGGCGGAGGCGTCGGTGACCTCCTGGATCACCTCGCTCATCCGCATCAGCGTGCCGAGCTCGACGCCCTTCATGAGCGAGACGAGCGTGGCGTCGGGCGGCAGGATCGGCGCCCAGTCGGTGAGGTTGTCGCGCAGGCTCTGCGACGGGACGGTGAGCACGACGACGTCGGCACCGGCCGCGACCTCCTCGGGGTCGGTGGACGCGCTGATCGAGGGCGGGAGCTCGATCCCCGGCAGGTAGTCGGTGTTCTCGCGTCGCCCGTTGATCGCCTCGACGACCTCGTCACGGCGCGCCCACAGGGTCACGTCGTTGCCGGCGTCGGCCAGGACCAGCGAGAAGGCGGTGCCCCATGATCCGGCGCTGAATACGGCGACCTTGGTTGGCTTGCTCATCGGCTGCGCTTCCTTCGTGGTGGGTGGCTTGCCCGGTGGGCGTCGTCGCGCGGGTTGCCGGTCGGCCGTACGCCGGTGGCGCGCGGGTCGTACCTCTCGGCGGGCGCGGTCTCGCCGCGCAGGTCGGCGACGATCTCCGTGATGGCGACCATGATCCGGTCGGTGGCCTCAGCCGTCGTCTCCGGGGTCGTCGCTCGCGCGACCAGGTCGGCCAGCGGCACGGGGTCGCCGGCCTTCATGACGATGTTCTTGCGCGGCACCAGCTGGGGGGTCCTGGTGTAGGGCGGCAGGACCTCCTGCGCTCCCCACTGCCCGACCGGGATCACCGGGCAACCGGTGGCGAGGGCGATCCGGGCCGCGCCGGTCTTGCCGGTCATCGGCCACATGTCGGGGTCGCGGGTCAGCGTGCCCTCGGGATAGATGACGATGCACTCACCCGCGCCGATGGCGCGTACTGCGGCGTCGTACGCGCCGATCGCCTTGCGGGACAGCCGGTCGACGGGGATCTGGCCGGCCGAGCTGAGGAAGCCGCCCAGCGCCTTGTTGGCGAACAGCCCCGACTTGGCGAGGTAGCGCGGGATCCGACCGTGGTCGTAGACGAAGTGCGCCGAGAGGAGCGGGTCGACGTGGGAGATGTGGTTGATGGCGACGATGCATCCGCCCGTGGCCGGGATCTTCTCGCCGTCGATCCAGGTGCGGGACGTGGCGGTGAGCAGGGTGGGCTTGAGGATCGACGCCGCGACGGTGATCGCCCACCCGCGCGGCTGCTCCAGCTTCCTGACGCGCACCCCGACCACCCTCCTGTGCTCGCGGGCTTCGCCCGGACGCACCGTGCGTCGCGAGCAGGCTACTCGGTCCGATGTGCTTCAGGAGGCCTGCGCCGCACAGGTCCCGGATGGCAGGATCGTCGCGATGTCCAGCCCGATGCCGCCCTCCGCCCCGGCCGATCCCGCACCCCCGCGCTGCGTGGTCGTGGTGCCCGTCAAGCCTCCCTCCCTCGGCAAGTCCCGCCTTTCCGGCCTGAGCGAGGAGCACCGTCGCGAGCTGGCCGAGGCCTTCGCGCTCGACACCGTGCAGGCGGCCGTCTCGACGCCCGGGGTGGACGCGGTGCTCGTCGTCACCGACGACTTCCGGCTGGCCGGGTCGATGCGCATGCTCGGCTGCGAGGTGATCCCCGACGGGGCGAGCGAGGACCTCAACGCAACACTCGTCCAGGCCGCGGCGGAGGTCGTACGCCGCTGGCCGGGTGCGGTGCCCGTGGCGCTGTTCGCCGACCTCCCCGGCCTGCGACCGTTCGAGCTCGCCGGCGTGCTGGGCGAGGCGGCGCGACACGTGGCGCAGGGCGAGGCCGTCTTCGTGCGGGACAGAGCCGGCGCGGGCACGACGCTCTACGCCGCCGCTGCCGACCGGTTCGCTCCGGAGTTCGGTGCCGACTCGGCCGCCCGCCACACGGCTGCCGGTGCCGTCGAGGTGGGCGCGCACGCACCGAGCGTGCGGATGGACGTCGACGACCTCGCCGACCTCGGCGCCGCCCTCGTCGCCGGCGTCGGCCCCCACACCTCCCGGGCGCACGCAGGGCGGGCCACCCCCTCGGGGTGACCCGCCCTCACGTCGAGCCGGTGCTCAGGACTGCCCGGTGGTCAGGACTTCTTCGCGGCCTTCTTGGCCGGCGCCTTCTTCGCCGGTGCCTTCTTCGCCGCAGCCTTCTTGGCCGGTGCCGCCTTCTTGGCGGGGGCCTTCGCAGCAGCCTTCTTGGCCGGAGCGGCCTTCTTGGCGGGCGCTGCGGCCTTGGTGGCCGGTGCCTTCGTGGCCGCGGCCTTGGCCGGAGCCTTCTTGGCGGGGGCCTTCTTGGCCGGAGCCTTCTTGGCGGCCGGAGCCTTCTTGGCTGCGGTCTTCTTGGCCGGGGCAGCGGCCTTGGCGGGCGCGGCAGCCTTGGACGGAGCCGGCTTCCTGGTGGCGACACCGGTCACGGCGGCAGCGGCCGCACGGACACTGGCCGGTGGCTTGGGCATGGTTGCGGCGGTGAGCTTGGGCAGCTTCTTCGCACCCGCGACCACGTCCTTGAGCTCCTTGCCGGCAGAGAACTTCGGCACGGCCTTCTTCTTGGACTTCATCCGCTCGCCGGTCTGGGGGTTGCGGACCCAGCGGGCGTTGCGGACCGCCTTCTCGAATGAACCGAAGCCGGTGATGGCGACCTTCTCGCCCTTGGCGACCTCACGGGTGATGGTGTCGAGAACCGACTCCAGTGCGTGGGACGCCTGCTTGCGGTTCCCCTCGTAACGCGCGGCGAGCGCGTCGATGAGCTCTGACTTGTTCACTAGCTTCCCTTCCAATGAACCACGGGATGCCGAGCTCGTGCTCGACCCTCTCCGAGGCACGCTAGGCACATGGGAGGGTGACCACAATCACCATCGCCCCTATTTGTAGGGGTTTTTTCAGGCAGTGACGGGCTTCCAGCTCGGCCGGGAGGCCTCGAAGGCGGCGATGTGGGCGTCGTGGCCCAGGGTGATTCCGATGTCGTCGAGTCCCTGGAGCAGCCGCCAGCGGGTGTAGTCGTCGATGTCGAAGGAGTCCTCGACGGCGTCCTCACCGACGCCCGCACGCACCGTACGGCTCTCCAGGTCGACGGTGATCTCGCCGCCCGGGTGGTCGTCGAGCCAGTCCCACAGGCGCTGCACGACCTTCTCGTCGACCTGAGCGGCGAGCATTCCGGCCTTGCCGGAGTTGCCGCGGAAGATGTCGGCGAAGCGCGAGGAGATCACGACGCGGAATCCGTAGTTCTGCAGCGCCCAGACCGCGTGCTCGCGCGAGCTGCCCGTGCCGAAGTCGGGACCCGCGACCAGCACCGAACCGCCCGTGTAGGTCGGGTTGTTGAGCACGAAGTCCGGGTCGCCCCGCCAGGCGGCGAAGAGGCCGTCCTCGAAGCCGGTGCGCGTGACCCGCTTGAGGTAGACCGCGGGGATGATCTGGTCTGTGTCGACGTTGCTGCGCCGCAGCGGCACGCCGATGCCGGTGTGGGCGGTGAAGGCATCCATGG
Organism: Propionibacteriales bacterium; assembly: GCA_038259535.1. Taxonomy (GTDB): domain Bacteria; phylum Actinomycetota; class Actinomycetes; order Propionibacteriales; family Nocardioidaceae; genus Nocardioides. The sequence goes on from JBBSOR010000015.1 coordinate 41,115, forward strand.
TCAGGCTCCGATCGGCGCGAGGTCTGCGGGGCTGGACAGCGTGCCGCGCACGGCGGTCGCGGCGGCGACGGGCACGGAGACCAGGTGCGTACGACCGCCCTTGCCCTGCCGGCCCTCGAAGTTGCGGTTGGACGTCGAGGCGCTGCGCTCGCCGGGGGCGAGCTGGTCGGGGTTCATGCCCAGGCACATGGAGCACCCGGCGCCGCGCCACTCGGCGCCCGCCGCCAGGAAGACCTGGTCGAGGCCCTCCGCCTCGGCCTGCAGACGTACGCGCACCGATCCCGGAACGACGAGCAGACGGGTGTCGGCGGCGACCGTGCGGCCCTCGAGGATCGAGGCGGCCAGGCGAAGGTCCTCGATGCGGCCGTTGGTGCAGGAGCCGACGAAGACCGTGTCGACCCGGACCTCGCGCAGCGGGGTGCCGGCCTCGAGGCCCATGTAGTGCAGGGCCTTCTCCGTGGCGACCTTGTCGTTGGGCTCGTCGAAGTCGTCGGGGCTCGGCACGGAGGCGCCCAGCGGCACGCCCTGGCCGGGGTTGGTGCCCCAGGTGACGAACGGCGTCATCGTGGAGGCATCGAGCTCGAGCTCCTCGTCGAAGACGGCGTCGTCGTCGGTGCGCAGGGTCTTCCAGTGCGCCACAGCGGCGTCCCAGTCGGCGCCCTTCGGCGCCTCGGGCTTGCCCTCGATGTAGTCGAAGGTGGTCTGGTCGGGGGCGATCAGGCCGGCCTTGGCGCCCCACTCGATCGACATGTTGCACACGGTCATCCGGCCCTCCATCGAGAGCTCCTCGATGGCCTGGCCGCGGTACTCGACGATGTAGCCCTGGCCTCCCCCGGTGCCCGTGTGGGCGATCAGCGTGAGCACCATGTCCTTGGCAGTGACGCCGGCGGGCAGGCTGCCGGTGATCGTGACGGCCATGGTCTTGGGCCTGGCCTGGGTCAGCGTCTGCGTGGCGAGCACGTGCTCGACCTCCGAGGTGCCGATGCCAAAGGCGATCGCGCCGAACGCGCCGTGCGTGGAGGTGTGGGAGTCGCCGCACACGATCGTCATGCCGGGCTGGGTCAGCCCAAGCTGCGGGCCGACGACGTGGACGATGCCCTGCTCGATGTCGCCGAGCGGGTGGAGCCGGACGCCGAAGTCGGCGGCGTTCTTGCGCAAGGTCTCGACCTGCACGCGGCTCACCGGATCGGCGATCGGCTTGTCCCAGTCGATCGTCGGGACGTTGTGGTCCTCGGTGGCCAGGGTGAGGTCGGGGCGACGGACGACCCGGTTGGCGAGCCGCAGACCGTCGAACGCCTGCGGCGAGGTCACCTCGTGGAGGAGGTGGAGGTCGATGAAGAGGAGGTCGGGCTCTCCGTCGGCACTGCGGACGACGTGCTCGTCCCACACTTTCTCGGACAGGGTCTTGCCCATGGTGAAAACTCCTTCTCTTCTGGCAGCAGAAGAACTTTAGCCCTTGCATCCCACTCCCTGAGATGCGAATATCGGTATATGGACAACGGATCTGGCGTCGGCGTACTCGACAAGGCGGCTCTCGTGCTCGCCGCACTCGAGGCAGGACCGGCCACCTTGGCGGGCCTGGTGGCCGGCACCGGCCTGGCCCGGCCGACCGCTCACCGCCTCGCGGTCGCCCTCGAGCACCACCGTCTCGTGGCTCGTGACATGCAGGGCCGCTTCGTCCTCGGCCCCCGCCTCTCCGAGCTGTCCGCCGCCGCCGGCGAGGACCGCCTGCTCGCTGCGGCCGGCCCCGTCCTCGCCCGCCTCCGCGACATCACCGGCGAGTCGGCCCAGTTGTGGCGCCGCCAGGGCGAGCACCGCGTGTGCGTCGCCGCGGCCGAGCGCCCGTCCGGCCTGCGCGACACGATCCCCGTGGGGTCGCAGCTCACGATGAATGCCGGCTCCGCCGCCCAGGTCCTGCTGGCCTGGGAGGACCCGGAGCGGATGCACCGCGGCCTCCAGAACGCCGCCTTCTCGGCCACCGCGTTGTCCGGGATCCGCCGTCGCGGCTGGGCCCAGTCGGTCGGCGAGCGGGAGCAGGGCGTCGCGTCGGTCTCGGCGCCGGTGCGCTCCCCCGGCGGCAAGGTCATCGCGGCCGTGTCCGTGTCCGGCCCTCTCGAGCGACTCTCGCGCCAGCCCGGGCGGATGCACGCCCCCGCCGTGCTCGCTGCCGCCGACCGACTCTCGGAGTCGTTGCGCCGCGCCGCCGCTGAGTAGGTGATCGCGTCCGCTGGCCACCGGCTCTCGGCCTGAGTACCCGTGCAGGTGCGCGACAGGCGCACGGCAGGCACGGTGGACCCATGAGACACGTGCTCCCGGCCCTCGTCCGCCTCGCCACACTGGGTCTGGCGCTGGTCGCCTACGCGATGGTGGTCGTGCCGATGATGACCGAGCCGGGCGATCCCAACATCGGGGCCGGCCTGATCGCCTTCGCCGGATTGGTGCTGGCCTCCTTCGCGTGGAGCTTCGTCGACGGCCTGCGGCACGGCGCTCGCCCCGCCCTCGGGTGGTGGTTCTCGGTCGCTGCCGCTCTCGCCGCCGGTTGGTGGGTCGTCCTCGCGGCCGCCGAACGCGACGCGTCGATGTCCTTCGGCGAGCTGCTCGTGGCCGACGCCGGACTGCTGCCGTTCGTCTTCCTGCTGATCGCCGTCCCGTGCGCGATCGGAGCCGGGACGGGGCAGGCGCTGCGCCGCAGCTGAGCCGTCCTTTCAGAACAGCGCGTCCTGCTCCAGCTCGAGCAGCTGTTGCTTACGCTCCAGACCGCCGGCGTAGCCGGTCAGGGTGCCGTTGGCGCCGATGACGCGGTGGCACGGAACGACGATCGGGATCGGGTTGCGGCCGTTGGCGAGACCGACCGCGCGGGAGGCAGCGTTGGTCATCCCGAGCCGTCCGGCGATCTCGCCGTAGGACGCGGTCTCGCCGTAGGCGATCTTCTCGAGCTGCTCCCACACGCGACGCTGGAAGTCGGTGCCGATCGGGGCGAGCGGGAGGTCGAAGGCCGTGAGCTCTCGGGCGAAGTACGCCGTCAGCTGGCGCACCGCCTCGGCGAGCACCGGCTGGTCGTCGACCCGGGCTCCCAGCGGGCGTCCGTCGGCGGGCGGCCGGAACGGGGCGAACTCGATCGCGACGATCGACCCGTCCCGCTCGACGAGGCGCAGGTCGCCGATCGGCGAGGGCATCACGGTCCACATGGCAGGTCTCCTTCGGCGGGCACGGAGACGGGCATGGTCTCCGGCATCAGGGTGTTCCACAGGTGCATGAGGGCGTACGAGCGCCACGGCCGCCACCGCTCAGGATCGGGGACGGTGTCGGTGTCGGTGTCGGCCGAGCCTGCCATGGCGGCAAGCACCCGCCGGACGGCGAGGTCGGTGGGCAGGAAGACGTCGGGGTGCCCCAGGGCGCGCATCGCGACGTAGTCGGCGGTCCAGGGTCCGATCCCGGGCAGCGCGAGCAGGGCACGTCGTACGTCGTCGCGCGCCGGGCCACGATCGAGCACCACCGTGCCCTGGGCCAGCGCGGCCGCGAGCCCGACCAGGGCCCGGCCGCGTGCGCGGGGCATCGGCAGGCTCTCCGGGTCGACGGCGGCGAGCGTCGCGGCGTCGGGAAACAGGTGCGTGAGCCCGGGGACCGGCGAGTCGACCGGTCGGCCGTGCTCGGCGACGATGCGTCCGCCCACGGTGCGGGCCCCGGTGACGCTGACCTGCTGACCGATGACCGTGCGCACGGCCGTCTCGTCGCCGTCGACCTGCCCGGGGACGCGCAGACCCGGGGTCTCCCGCACCAGCTCCCGCAGGACCGGGTCGGCGCCGAGCTGGTCGTCGATGGCGACCGGGTCGCAGTCGGCGTCGAGCAGGCGGCGCACTCGTTCGACGGCGGCCGCGGTGTCGCGCAGGTCGTGCAGCACGAACTCCGCATGGACGAATCCGGTCCCGCTGGTCGTCGCCGCGTCGTCGAGCTCGATCCGGACCGTGCCGGGGCCGTGCGGCAGGTCGAGCGTGCGGGCGTACCACCCCGGTCCGGCGACCTCGACGCCCGGGACGAGGTGGAAGGCGAGGAAGTCGAGGAGGCGGCGGCCGGCGAAGGGCGTCCGCACGGCCAGCCTCAGTGTCATGCGCGTGCTGATGCTCGACGCGCCGTGCCCCGACGGAGGTCCGGCTCGCGCCGTTGCGCCGCGCAGCTGCGTGGGCGAAGCCTCGTAGACCTCGCGCACCGTCTCGTTGAACTGCCGCACGCTGGCGAAACCTGATGCGAAGGCGACGTCGGTGATCGGCAGGTCGGTCGACTCGATCAGCACCCTCGCGGTCTGGGCGCGGCGGGCCCGGGCCAGCGCGAGCGGAGCTGCGCCCAGCTCCTGGCTCAGCAGCCGACCCAGGTGGCGCGAGGTGTAGCCGACGCGCTCGGCGAGGCCGCCCACCCCCTCGCGGTCGACGAGACCGTCGGCGATCAGCCGCATCGCGCGGCCCGCGACATCGGCGGCGACGTCCCACTCCGGGCTGCCGGGCGTCGCATCGGGCAGGCACCGCTTGCAGGCGCGGTAGCCGGCGGACTGCGCGCTGGCCGCCGTGGGGTGGAAGCTGACATGGGCGGACGCCGGCGTCCGGGCCGGGCACGACGGACGGCAGTAGATGCCCGTGGTGCGCACCGCGGTGTAGAACATCCCGTCGAAACGGCGGTCCCGGCTCATCACGGCGCGATAGCAGGCCTCCGTGTCGAGATGGCCGGTCGGTGTCATGACTCCAGTCTGGCTCCCGTGCGGACATCGGACCAGCGGAAAACGGACACCACAGATCGGCCCCCCTGAGAAAGGCGCCTGGGCCCTGGGAGTGACCCAGATCTCTTCGGGCATCCAATCTGGTTGGCCCCGCCGCAACGGATCACCCCTCGACAAGGGGAAACCCTGAGCACAGACCACACCGAAGGATGATCCCCATGAAGTCCACCATCTCCACCTCCAAGCGCCGCCTCGCCACCATTGCCGGCATCGCGCTCCTCGCCGTCCCGCTGGCTGCGTGCGGCTCCTCGGACGACGCCTCCTCGAGCGGCTCGTCCAGCTCCGCCAGTGCCCCCAAGCCCGTTGCGGCCATCGACGCCGTCACGGGTCGCGACACCGCGATCAAGCTGGACACCGGCTTCACCGATGCCCTCACCTCGCTCAAGCTCACGCCCGGCGTCGTCGGCCAGGCTGAGCTCGTCGACGGCTCGCTGGTGTTCCCGATCACCGGCGGCAACGTGACCGTGTTCACCCCCGGCGAGGTCTCGCCCTACGTCATCGGCCAGCTCCAGCACGTCGACTCCGGCCTCTCGCTCACCGCGGGTGACACCAAGGTCGAGCTGACCAACCTCAATGTCGACCCGGGCGTCTCGCGCGTCTACGGCGACGTGTCGGTGAACGGCAAGCTCGCCGCCAGCAGTGCGTTCCTGTTCCAGCTCGACGGTCGCACCCTTAAGCCCCTCCAGGCCGAGGGCGACACCGCGATCCTCGAAGGCACCAAGGTGATGATCTCCGACGACGCCGCCGGCCTCCTCAACCAGACCTTCAAGACCGACGCGGTCAAGGGCGGCCTCCTGGTGGGCATCGCGAAGATCACCGTCAACACGAAGTAGTCCCCACTCCGCGCGAGCTCCAGACGCACGCTGCGCGAGGCACGACGAAGGGCCCGGTCAGAGGACCGGGCCCTTCGTTTCTGCGTTGTACCCCCGACCGGATTCGCAGGCCGCGAGCGCCTCGCGAAGACCGGGGCGTTCGCGGTGGGTGCCGGGTTCCAGAGTCACCACAAGACGATGGGCTCGCGGAACGACCCGGTGCGGGATCCGCATGCGGGGCAGCAACAGAACCCTCATGGCCAGCGGGCACTCGTAGTTGACAGTCATATCCAGCGGTTGACGCGCGCCCAGGTGGTGCAGGCAAAGGACGCTCAGTCTCCTCAGGAGCGAGCACTTGACCCAAGCCGCCCGAATCGTCGTTATGGCAACCTGGGATGGTGATCATTATCGCGGGGCATCTTCGCGTGGCCGGCTCCGAGCGGCACCAGTACCTCGCGGCAGTGGAGGATGTGGCCATCCAGGCCCGCCAAGCGCCCGGGTGTCAGGACTTCGTCCAGTCGGCCGACCCGATCGATCCGGAGCGCATCAACATTTACGAGCGCTGGGACAGTGACGAGTTGCTCATGTCCTTCCGCACCTCAGGGGACGAGAACGATCAACCACTGCCGACGCCGGAGCTTCTTGGTGCCGAGGTCGCGAAGTACCGGATCTCAGCCGTCGAGAGTCCATAGGCCGATCGGTCGCCGGCGAGAGGCGCGGGACGCGGGACGCAGGACGCAGGATGGGTCGGCGAATGCTGGTCAAGAAGACCGCGAGGATTGTCGGCAGGGGATGATGAGCACGTGAATATCGATGTCACGGACGGCGACCTTACCGACCTGCTCGAGCGCGTTCGTCGCACGAGGTGGTCCCCCGAATGGCCGGTCAAAGCCTGGGAAGCGGGAACGGATCACGCAGAGTTGCGTCGCCTTGCTCGGCACTGGGTCACCGACTTCAACTGGCGTGCCCACGAACGGGTGATTGCGTCGTTACCCTGGGCCAAGGCCGTCTTCGACGGCACCCCGGTCTCATACCTGCGTTTTGATGCTGAGCGCCCGGGACAGATGCCTGTGCTGCTGACTAACGGCTGGCCCAGCTCGGCGCTGGAGCTCGTCGACCTCGCCCGCAGGTTGTCTCGACCGTCCGAGCACGGATGCCATTCCCAGGACGCCGCGACCGTGATCGTCCCTGCTCTGCCGGGGTTCCCCTTCTCGCCCCAACGACCCACCCTTGAGGACCAGACACACGACCTGTGGCACCGCCTCATGACCAAGGAGCTGGGTTTCGCACGGTTTGTCGCTCACGGCGGAGACCTCGGAGCAGGCATTACCTCCCGTCTTGCCCAGAGCTACCCCGGGTCGGTAGCCGGCATCCATCTGCTTGCCGTTGCCTCCCCGCTGGAGTACGACCCGGCGAGTATCACCTCCGAGGAGCGCGTCTATCTCGACGAGATCGCGTCTTGGTCAGCCGCAGAGGGTGGGTATCAGCACCAGCAGCAAACCCGCCCGCTTACCCTCGCACCGGCGTTGGCGGACTCACCCGTTGGTCTGCTCTCGTGGCTTCTGGAGAAGCACCGGGCGTGGAGCGACTGCGATGGCGACGTCTCGACCCGGTTCAGTGACGACTACCTCCTCGAGCTCGCGTCGCTGTACTGGTTCAGCGGGTCGGCCTCCACGTCGCTGCGGCCTTACTGGGAGTACGCCGCAGGCCTGACAACACGGGTGGCCCAAGTCGCTGTTCCCACAGCCCTTGCCGTCTTTCCTCACGATCTGACGCATCCGCCGCGAAGCTGGGCCGAGCGCACCTACGACATCGTGCGGTACACGACCATGCCGCGTGGCGGACACTTCGCCCCGCACGAGGAACCTGGCCTTCTCGCGACCGACATCATCTCTTTCCTACGCGAGTTGTCCTGACCGCCCGCCTGCAACCCTCGCCATCGGTCACACCAATCTTCCCGATAGCCGAACGGCGATGGGTCCCAGTAGCCGAACGTCTTGCGGGATCGCTTGCGGCCTCACGGACCGAGGGCTGGCAGGACGCCAGTCAAGGCCGCGCTGGGGGGCTCACCTCTCGGCCGCCACCGTCGCCTGCGCAGCGCCGGCGCCCGTCCGCCCTCCGGCAGTGTTGACGAGTCTCGAACGTCTTGCTCGGCTGCGCGACACCAGAGGGTCCAGGGGTCCGAGCCCCCTCAGCTTCACCGAACGCGCAGGTGGCCACGTGCCACGGGATTGACCGTGCCCGGCTCTATCGCGCTCCCGCTAGGGTTGGGGCTTCGCAGCCGACGACTGGTGGCACACCGGCGTACGTGATGCCTCGGAGGTGTACTTGACGCTGGTCGAGTTGTATTCGGCAGTGATTGTCGGAAGCGCGGTGGTGCTTGCGGCGGCGGTCGCAGCGCGGTTCGCGGAGAGGCTGGGCGTTCCCACCCTGCTGCTGTACCTCGCGATCGGGCTCGTCCTCGGGGAGGCTGGTCTCGGACTGCGATTCGACGACGCCAACCTGACCATGATCTTGGGCAGCGTCGCGTTGGCGGTCATTCTGGCCGAAGGTGGCTTGACCACATCGTGGAAATTTACCCGCCCGGTCGTGGGCTCGGCGACTCTGCTGGCGACGCTGGGTGTCGCTATCAGCGTGGCGGTCACTGCGGCGCTGGCCCACCTGGTGTTGGGGGTGGAGGTTCGTACGGCGTTGTTGCTGGGGGCGGCGGTCTCCTCGACCGACGCCGCCGCAGTCTTCAGCGTGCTCAAGCGGATGCCAGTGCCGATTCCTCGCCTACTTCGAGCGCGTTTGGAGGCGGAGTCAGGCCTCAACGATCCGCTGGTCATCATTGTCGTCACGCTCGTTGCGTCTGAGACATGGGTCGACGCGGACTTGCTGGAGGGGCTCAAGCTGGTGTCGCTGCAGTTTCTGATCGGTGCGCTAATCGGCCTCGGCGTGGCGTGGGTCGGTGGCGCTTTGCTCATGCGTGTTGCGTTGCCTGCGTCTGGGCTGTACCCGCTCGCTACGGTGGCGATCGCGTTGTTGGCCTTCGCTGCGGCCGGTCTGGCCGGCGGGTCGGGATTCCTGGCGGTCTACCTCGCCGGGCTCTGGCTGGGCAACGCAGCCCTTCCGCACCGTGGCGTCACCCTCGGTTTCGCCGAGGGGATGGCTTGGTTGGCCCAGATCGGGCTCTTCGTGCTCCTCGGGCTCCTCGCCAGCCCGAGCCGGCTTCCCGAGGCTCTGCTTCCGGCGCTCGTCGTCGGCGCAGGCCTGCTCCTGGTCGCCCGTCCACTCTCGGTGGTTGTCTGTATGGCTCCGTTCCGTGTGCCCTGGCGTGAGCAGGCGTTCCTGTCCTGGGCGGGGCTGCGGGGTGCTGTACCCATCGTGCTCGCCACGATTCCACTGCGCGAGGGGATTCCCGGAGCGACCCGGATCTTCGACGTAGTGTTCCTCCTAGTCGTCGTGTTCACCCTCATCCAGGCCCCCGCGCTGCCATGGTTGGCCAGACTGCTCGGGATCACGCGGCCACTGGACCCACGCGAGGTCCACATTGAGTCCTCGCCTCTGGAGGACATCGGGGGCATGCTTCTCCAATTCACGGTGCCGCCGAAGTCACGGCTCGCGAATGTCACAGTGCAGGAGCTACGGCTGCCGGCCGGAGCCGCCGTCACGCTGATCCTGCGCGGCGGCAAGACCCTCGTGCCCGAGCCCACTGCGACGTTCGCCCGCGGGGACCACCTGCTCGTGGTGAGTACCGCCGAGGCGCAACTGGCCGCCGAACAGCGCCTTCGCCGGGTCAGTCGAGCTGGACGTCTTGCGGGCTGGCTCGACCCTGATGCTTGAGTCTCCTCCTAGCGGACACCGGACGCGCGGGCACCTCGCCGAGAAGGTCGAGATGGTCCACGGGTGCGCCGTGGGCGAACCCGCCCCAGTACGGGCTGGGCATCAACCACACCACCTCGACTCCGACCACTGAGGAGTCGTATCAGGAACCGTCTGCGGTGACGGCGCCGGCCGCGGCTCATCACGGTCCCGGGTGCTCACCGTCACAGAGGGATCGGCACGCGGAGCGTGTCACAGAGGGATCGGCACGCGGAGCGTGTCACAGAGGGATCGGCACGCGGAGCGTGTCACAGAGGGATCGGCACGCGGAGCGTGTCACAGAGGGATCGGCACGCGGAGCGTG
>JBBSOR010000016.1:0-45550 GCA_038259535.1 Propionibacteriales bacterium
GCCACCGCCCGCCCGGTGGCCGGGCGGGAGGTCGCCGGGCACGCCCTGAGCGTGCTGGTGGCCGGCCAGGGGGCGTGGGGCGTGCGGGTGCACGACGTACGCGGGACCCGGGACGCGCTGGCGGTGTGGGAGCGTCTCGGCATGCCCCGCACCACCGTCCCCGTCCCGCCCGGGCCGCCCGTCCCCGGCCCGGACCTCCCGTGAGCGCCCCCGACGAGCTGGCCGTCACCGGTCTGGAGTGCTGGGCCCACCACGGCGTCTTCGAGCACGAACGCCGCGACGGCCAGCGCTTCGTGGTCGACCTCGTGCTGGGGCTCGACACCCGGGAGGCGGCGGCCTCGGACGACTTGCACCGCACCGTCGACTACGGCACCCTCGGGGCCGCGGTGCACGCTGCCGTCCAGAACGATCCGGTCGACCTGATCGAGACCGTGGCCCAGCGGATCGCCGACGTCTGCCTCGCGGACGGTGGTGTTCAATGGGCGCGGGTCACCATCCACAAGCCGGATGCCCCCCTGACGGTGGCGTTCTCCGACGTCGCCCTGACCATCACCCGGAGACGCGAGGGCCAGTGACCGAGACCCCGAACCCCTACATCGTCGATACCGACACCCTGACCGGTGAGATGCGGCCGATCCGACGCGTCGTGCTGGCCCTGGGCTCCAACCTCGGCGACCGGATGTCCTGCCTGCAGGGCGCCGTCTCCGCGATCGCCGACACCCCCGACGTCTGGGTCACCGGCGTCTCCCCGATCTACGAGACCGAGCCGGTCGGCGCCCCGGACGGCTCCGAGCCGTTCCTCAACGCGGTCGTCCTCGTCGACACCACGCTGGCCGCGCACCGACTCATGGAGCGCGCCCTGGCCATCGAGGACGTCTACGACCGCGAGCGCACCGACGTCGTCAACGCCCCCCGCACCCTCGACGTCGACCTGATCGTGGTCGGCGACCGCCGCAGCCACGACGACGCGCTGCTGCTGCCCCACCCGCGCGCCCACGAGCGCGCGTTCGTCCTCCAGCCGTGGGCCGACCTCGAGCCCGACGCGGTGCTGCCCGACCACGGGCCCGTCGTCGAGCTGCTGGCCGCCCTCGACGGGTCGGGGCTCACCCGTCGCGACGACCTCGAGCTCGACCTCGGGTGAGCCAGGGCCCGCGGGGTCCCGGCGGCGGTGACCCGGACCGCGGGCCGGTCGCCGGTGGTCCCGACGACGGGGCCGGCGACGGACGCGCCGACCACCCCGGCGACCGGATGGTGCCGACCTCGCCGACGGTGCTGCTCGGCGTCGCCCTCACCGGGGTGGTCCTGGGCCGCCTGGTGCGGCCCGCCGTCGAGTGGGGCGGCGGTCTCGCCCCGGTCGTGGGCTGGTCGCAGGCCTCGGTCCTGGTCGTGGTGTCGGCCGTGCTGCTCGCCACCGCCCGGGCCACGCGCGCGGCCCTGCCCGCCCACCGGGTGGCCGAGCAGCCGCAGCTGGCCGTGAACCGGCTCCTGCTGGCCCGTGCCAGCGCCGTCGTCGGCGCCCTGGTCGGGGGCGGCTACGTCGGGTACGCCGTCGCGTGGCTGGGCGACCCCTCCCAGCTGGCCGACCAGCGCGTCCTCCGCTCGCTGCTCACGGCCGCGGCCGCCGCCCTGGTGGTGCTGAGCGCGGTGCTCCTCGAGCGCGCGTGTCGCGTCCCCCCGGGGCCACCGGCGCCCTAGCCTGCGGGCATGACCTCCCCGTCCCGGACCGCCCGACGTCGCCAGCGCTCCGCCCGGGTGCTCGTCGCCTGCGTCCTGCTCGCCCTCGCCGTCGTCGCGGTGGCCGGCGCCGCCGTGGTCGGGGGCTCGGGTCCGCTGCTCGGTGCCGCGGTCCTCGCGGTGCTGCTGGGCGCCACGGCCACCCGCATCACGTACTCCGAGCTGGCCGAGTCCCGCCGGGAGGCAGCCCAGGACCGCGCGGAGCAGGCCCAGGCCTACCGCGACCTGACCGCCGACCGGGTGGCCGAGCAGCAGCACTACGTGCGCCGCACGACCGCCACGCTCGAGGGGCACCGCAGCACGATCTCGGGCCTGGTCGAGGAGCTGGCCGGGGCGCGTACCGAGGTCGCCGACGCCCAGCTCGCCGTCGAGCGGGAGCACGACCGCGCCGACCGGGCCGAGGCCGAGGGCCGGCTGCTGACCGGTCTGCTCGACCGGGCCGAGGAGCGCTCCGCCGAGGCGATCGTCCGCCTCGCCGAGCTCGAGGACGAGCACCTCGTCCTCCTCGTCGCGCTGGACGCCGAGCGGGCCGCGTGGGCCGCGTCGCCGCCGTTGCGTCAGCGCGCCTAGGAGCATCCCGGGCCCTCCGGCAGGACGGCCCCCGGGCGGTTGCGGCATGATCGTCCACCGTGAACCCCGAGGACTCCCGATTCGAGACCGACCCCGAGCAGCTCCTCCCCGAGCTGCCCGGGCTGCCCGGCGACTGGACCGTCGACGTCCCCGACCCCGGTGACCCCGAGGACGTCGCCCGGCTGACCGTGCTGCTGCGTGCCCACGAGAAGGAGGGCCGCGGCTGGGCCGGGGCTGCGGCGGAGGACGTGCTGGTCGAGGTCTCCGAGCGGGGCCTGCGCACCCGGTCCAACGTGGTGGTGCGCGACGCGGCCGGGGTGCCGCGCGCCTGGGGCAGCGTGCACGACCGGGCGGGGGGCCGGATGCTCCTGCTGCACGTGGTCGAGCGCGGCCTGCCCGACGGCGTCGCCCGGGCCTGCTCCGACGTGCTGGTGGAGTGGGCGGTGGGCCAGGCCCGCGAGGTCGGTGCCGCCCGTGGGCTGGAGGTCCAGCAGATCGACACCGGCGCCTTCGAGGGCGACGAGCGCCAGGCCCGCTGGCTGCGCGAGGCCGGCTTCGAGAAGGTCCGGACCTGGTGGCAGATGAACCGTCCCGTGCAGCCCGAGGAGGCGGCCCTGGTCCCCGACCCGGCCGGCTGGGAACGTGCCGAGAAGGGCGTGCGGTTCCGCCTGGTGCGTCGTGCGGGCAGCGGGATGCCCGACGAGGACGACCTGCGCGACGTGCACGACGTGCTCGAGGAGGCCTTCCTGGACCACTTCAACTCCTGGGAGGAGACCTTCGAGGAGTTCCTGTACCGCCTGCGCGAGGACCCCGGTCACCGCTGGGACCACTGGTGGCTCGCCGAGACCGTCGACGGCTCCGAGCCGCGGGCCGTCGGCGCCCTGGTCGGCACCGTCTCGGAGAGCAGCAACGGCCCGGACGGGTCGTACGTCTCCTACATCGGCGTCCGGGAGGCCGCCCGCGGCCGTGGCGTGGCCAAGGGCCTGCTGCACACGATCATCGCCGACGCCGCGGCCCGGGACCGGGACCGCGTCGGCCTCGAGGTCGACGCGGACTCCTCCACCGGCGCCGACGGCCTGTACGGCTCGCTGGGCTGGCGCACCAAGTACGTCACGGAGTCCTGGCACCGCGACGTGCCGGTCGACTGACCCGGCCCGTCGGGGCCGGGTGGGGTCGGGCCGGGTCGGGCGTCCGGCCAGGGAGGACCGCAGCGCCCGGTGGACGCCGGCGGGGGTCAGCACGCCGACGATCCGCGCGCCCTCGCGGACCGCGACCATCGGCTTGTCGCGGCGCAGCATCTCGGCCAGCGCCTCCTCCAGGCTGACGCCGAGGGTGACGGACCCGCCGAGCTGGCCGCCGGTGACGCCGTCGACCGGGTCGAGGTGCTCGCGGGCCAGCGGGGTCACCGTCAGCCGGCGCAGGCCCTTGGTCGAGCCGACGAAGTCGGACACGAAGTCGTCGGCCGGGCGACCGAGCACCTCGGTCGGCGTGCCGTACTGCGCGAGCCGGCCGCCCTCGGCGAAGACCGCGACCCGGTCGCCCATCCGGACGGCCTCGTCGATGTCGTGCGTGACGAGCACGACGGTCTTGCCCAGGTCGCGCTGGAGGCGCAGGAACTCGTCCTGGAGCCGGACCCGCACCACCGGGTCGACGGCGCCGAAGGGCTCGTCCATCAGCAGCACCGGCGGGTCGGCGGCGAGCGCGCGGGCCACGCCGACCCGCTGCCGCTGGCCGCCGGAGAGCTGGTGCGGGTAGCGAGGGCCGTAGGTGGCGGCGTCCAGGCCGACGGTGTCGAGCAGCTCCGCGGCGCGGGCGCGCGCGGTGGCCTTCGACTCGCCGTAGAGCAGCGGCACGGTCATCACGTTGGTGATCACCTTCTGGTGCGGGAACAGCCCCACCTGCTGGATGACGTAGCCGATGCCGCGGCGCAGCGCGACGGGGTCCTGGGCGGTGACGTCCTGACCGTCGATCTCGATCCGGCCGGTGGACGGCTCGATCAGCCGGTTGATCATCTTCAGCGTCGTCGACTTCCCGCAGCCCGAGGGGCCGACCAGGCAGACCAGCTCCCCACGGCGCACCTCGAGGTCGAGCTCGTGGACCGCGACCGTGCCGTCCGGGTACGTCTTGCCGACCCCCGACAGCCGGATCATCGTCTCGCCGGGCCCGTCGGAGTCAGCGCGGGACGCCGCGCCGGTAGTGTCCATGCGGTGACCCTACTGGTGGCGGGAGCCGCGGTCCCGTCGGTCGACGCCGCCTCCGAACCGAGCTGCTACAGCCGTCTGGTCAACGAGTGGTTCTGCCTCGACTACGTCCGGGACCGGCAGTCGCAGATCCTCGACGCCCTGCTCCAGCACATCGCGATCACGCTCGCCGCGGTGGTGCTCGGGGTGGTCGTCGCGCTGCCGCTGGCCTTGCTCGCGCGCCGCTTCCCGCGGCTGGAGACCGGCGTGCTCGGCGTCAGCACCGGCCTCTACACCGTGCCCTCGCTCGCGCTCTTCCCGCTGCTCGTGCCGTTCACCGGCCTCAGCCCGGTCACCGTGGTGATCGGGCTCGCGCTCTACGCCCTGACGGTGCTGGTCCGCGCCATGCTCGAGGGGCTGCGGGCCGTGCCGGAGGACGTGCTGGAGTCCGGGCGGGGCCTGGGGTACGGGCCGACGCGGCTGCTGCTCAAGGTCGAGCTGCCGCTCGCGCTCCCGGTGGTGATGGCCGGCCTGCGGGTCGCCACCGTCTCCACGGTCGCGCTGACCACCGTCGGCTCCCTGGTCGCCTACGGGGGGCTCGGCAACCTGATCAGCGAGGGCGTCTCCACCGACTTCCGCGCCCAGCTCCTGACCGCGGCCGTGCTCTGCGTGGTCCTCGCCGTGGTGCTCGACATCGCCATCGTGGCGCTGCAACGGCTGCTCACGCCGTGGACCCGGGGGGTGCGCGCGTGACCGTCCTGGCCGACATGTGGGCCTACCTCACCGACGCCGGCAGCTGGACCGGCAGCGGCGGCATGCTGCAGCTGCTGGGCCAGCAGCTGCTGCTCACCGTCACGGCGCTGCTGGTCGCGGTCGCCGTCGGGCTCCCGGTCGCGCTCTGGCTGGGGCACCTCGGCCGCGGCGGCTTCCTGGCCATCAACATCTCCAACGTCGGCCGCGCCGTGCCGACGTTCGCGCTGCTGGCGCTGCTGGTCACCGCGGACTTCCCGGGCACCGACACGCTCGGGCCGTACGGCCGCGCCGGCCTGGCGACGCTGATCGCGCTGACCCTCTTCGCGCTGCCCCCGATCATCACCAACGCCTACGTCGCGGTGCGCGAGGTGCCGGCCGACGTGGTCCAGGCCGCCACCGGGATGGGCATGTCCGGGCGGCAGCGGTTCGTCCGCGTCGAGCTGCCGCTGGCCCTGCCGTTGGTGGTCTCCGGCGTGCGCCTGGCGCTGGTCCAGGTGTGGGCCACCGCGACCATCGCCGCGCTCGTCGCCGGGCCCGGCCTGGGCCGGGTGATCACCGACGGGTTCTTCCGCACCGACTACGGCAAGGGCCTGGCCGGCG
Organism: Propionibacteriales bacterium; assembly: GCA_038259535.1. Classification (GTDB taxonomy): domain Bacteria; phylum Actinomycetota; class Actinomycetes; order Propionibacteriales; family Nocardioidaceae; genus Nocardioides. The sequence goes on from JBBSOR010000016.1 coordinate 5,838, forward strand.
CCGTGGTCGTCGCCGTCGTCGCGCTGGTGCTGGAGGGGCTGGCCGCGCTGGTGCAGCGCGCCGTACGACCGGTGCCGACCGGACCGCCCGCGGACGGCCCGGGCGCCACGTCCGATGGTCACGGTCACGTCTCATCGGCTCCGGGGGTGGAGGCGTCGTCGGTGTGAGCCCCTAGGCTCGTCACGACAGTGCCACCGGCCCCTCCACCCCGCGTCGCGGGCGGGCCGCGGGCCCCCGGACACGCGCGGTGCACGCCGCGGGACACACAAGGACCTCTCATGCAGCTCCGCCTCACCCTGGCCGCGCTGGCCTCCGCCAGCGCCGTCCTCCTCGCCGGCTGCGCCGGCGACGACCTCGCCTCAGACGCCCCGGCCGACGGTTCCTCCGGGGGCTCCGGCGACAAGGGCTCGGTGGCCATCGCCGGCCAGAGCTTCCCCGAGGCCACCCTGGTCGCCGCGATGTACGACCAGCTCCTCACCGACGCCGGCTACTCGACCGAGGTCACGCTGGTCGACGCCCGCGACGCCTACATGGCCGACTTCCCCGGCAACATCGACGTGGTGCCGGAGTACGTCGGCGGCATCGTGAACTTCCTCAACGCCAGCGAGAACGGTGCCGAGGCCGAGCCCTTCACCGCCGGTGAGGGCGCCGAGCTGGTCGAGCAGGGCGGCGACCTGCTGACCGAGGCCGGGATCACCCTGCTGGAGCCGTCCTCGGCCGCGGACGCGAACGCCTTCTTCGTGACCCAGGAGTTCGCCGAGGAGAACGACCTCGCGACGCTCTCGGACCTCGAGGGCGAGTCGGTCGCCCTCGCTGCCGCCCCTGACTGCGAGGGCCGGCTGGACTGCGAGGGCGGCCTCTCGGACGAGTACGGCATCGACGTCACCGAGGTCCTCCCGCTGGGCTACGCCAGCAACCAGACCTACCAGGCCGTCCTCGACGGCGAGGTCGAGCTCGGCGAGACCAGCACCACCGACGGCACGCTCGAGAGCCAGGGCCTGGTCGTCCTCGAGGACGACCAGCAGATCCAGCCGGCGCAGAACCTGGTGCCCGCCGTCAGCACCGAGTTCCTCGAGGCCAACCCCGACGTGGAGGAGGTCCTGAACCCGCTCATGGAGGCGCTCACGACCGAGAACCTCACCGAGCTGAACGGCCGCGTCGCGGTCGACCGCGAGCAGCCCGCCGACGTCGCGACCGACTTCCTCACCGAGCAGGGCCTGCTCTGAGCCGGTGCCGGGCGGGCGTCGGCCGGCTCCGGCTGAGCCCGCCCGGCTGAGCCCTGTCCGGGCCCGGTGGTGGTGTCGGCCACGTCACACCGCCGCGCGGGTGTCGCGGTGCGCCGGGCGGCGTACGGTCTTCCTGACACCACGAGCACGACGTCTGGTACTCGGACCGGCCCCGACCTGGGGTGGGCGGCGGGACTGGAACCGAAAGGCTGGACCATGTCGCACCTCCCCGGCGCGAGCCTGCGGGTGGGCGTGGTCGGCGCTGGTCGCGTCGGCGCCGTCCTCGCAGCCCGTCTGCACAGCAGCGGTCACCGCGTCGTCGCGGTCGCCGGTGAGTCCGACGCCTCGCGCGCCCGGATCGCCGACCTGCTGCCCGGTCTCGAGCCGCAGCGGCCCAGCGCGGTCGCCCGCGCCTGCGACCTGCTGCTGCTCACCGTGCCCGACGACATGCTGCCGAACGTGGTGCGGGTGCTGGCCGACAGCGGGGCGCTGCACCCGGGGCAGCTGGTCGCCCACACCTCCGGCCGTCACGGCCTGGCCGTCCTGGAGCCGGCCCGCGCCGTCGGCGCGCGTCCGCTCGCGCTGCACCCCGCGCTGACCTTCACCGGCACCCGTCTCGACCTCGACCGGCTCCCCGGCTGCGTGGTCGGCCTGACCTGCGGACCGGCCGAGCGCGAGGTCGCCGAGGCCCTGGTCGCGGACCTCGGCGCCCGGCCGACGTGGGTGCCCGAGGAGATGCGCACGCTCTACCACGCCGGACTGGCCCACGGCGCGAACCACCTCGTCACCCTGGTCACCGAGGCCATGGAGATGCTGGCCGCCGCCGGGGTCGACGACCCCGCCGGCACCCTGCGCCCGCTCCTCGGCGCCGCGCTCGACAACGCCCTCGCCGACGGAGACGCCGCCCTGACCGGCCCGATCGTGCGCGGCGACGTCGGCACGGTCACCGCCCACCTCGCCGACCTGCGCGGCTCCGCGCCCCAGGCGCTCGGGTCGTACGTCGCCCTGGCCCGCGCCACGATCGCCCGCGCGGTCACCGACGGCCGCCTGGTCCCGCTGCGGGCCCGGGCCCTGGTGCAGGTCCTCGACGCGGCCGTCGCCGCCGACCGCTCCGGGGTGGCCGACCCGGCCGCCGGTGACGCGCGGTGACGCGACCGCAGGTACTCACCACCCGCGCCGCCCTGCAGGAGGCCCTGGCCCCGGCCCGCCGGTCCGGGGCGACGGTCGCGCTGGTGCCGACCATGGGCGCGCTGCACGCCGGGCACGCCAGCCTGCTGCGCGAGGCGCGGGCGCGCGCGGGCGACGGTCCGGTCGTGGTGTCGGTGTTCGTCAACCCCCTGCAGTTCGCGCCCGGCGAGGACCTCGACCGCTACCCCCGCACCCTGGAGGCCGACCTCGAGGTCTGCGCCGCCGAGGGCGCCGACCTGGTGTTCGCGCCGTCGGTGGCCGAGGTCTACCCGGGCGGGCCCGACCCCGACCCGGTCACCGGGATGACCACGGTCGTGCCGGGCCCGCTGGCCGAGCGGCTGGAGGGCCGGACCCGTCCCACCCACTTCCGCGGCGTGCTGACCGTGGTGGCCAAGCTGCTCGGCCTGGTCCGGCCCGACGTGGCCGTCTTCGGCGACAAGGACTACCAGCAGCTGGTGCTGGTGCGACGGATGGTGGTCGACCTCTGCCTGGGCGTCGAGGTGGTCGGCGCCCCGACGGTTCGCGAGCCCGACGGGATGGCGCTGTCGAGCCGCAACCGGTTCCTCGACCCCGAGCAGCGCGCGGCCGCCACCGCGCTGCCGCGCACCCTGCAGGCCGCGGTGGCCGAGGCGCCGTACGGCCTCCGCGCCGCGCTGGACGCGGCCCGCGCCGAGCTGCGTGCCTCGCCCGGCGTGGACCTGGACTACCTCGAGATCGCCGGGCCCGACCTCGAGCCGCTGCCCGAGGACCCCGCCGCCGGCACGCCCTGCCGGGTGCTGATCGCCGCGCGGGTCGGCAGCACCCGCCTGATCGACAACCTGCCCGCCGTCCTGGGCGGGCACCCCGCCGCACCACCCGGCCCGACCGGCAGCCCGAGCGAGAGGAGCGGCTGATGCTGCGCACCATGATGACGAGCAAGATCCACCGCGCGACCGTGACACAGGCGGACCTGCACTACGTCGGCTCGGTGACCGTCGACGAGGACCTGCTGGACGCCGCCGACCTGCTCCCCGGTGAGCTGGTCCACATCGTCGACATCACCAACGGGGCCCGGCTCGAGACCTACACGATCGCCGGTGAACGCGGCAGCGGCGTGCTCGGCATCAACGGGGCGGCGGCCCGGCTGGTGCACCCCGGTGACCTCGTCATCCTGATCGCCTACGGCCAGATGACGACCGAGGAGGCGCGCGACCTCCGCCCGCACGTGGTCTTCGTCGACGCGGACAACCGGGTGGTCGCCACCGGCCCCGATCCCGCCGAGGCGCCGGCCGGCAGCGGGCTGCTGCGCGGCGACGTCGTCGCGGCCCGGCAGTAGCCTGCTGGGATGACCACGGGCCCCGTACGCGTGCCACCGGTCGCCGGGTCCGTCCCGGGGGTCCCCGCCAGGCTGGCGGCACCCGAGCCGGGCTGGACGACCTCCGCCGACGCCGTCGTGGTCGGCAGCGGCATCGCCGGGCTGACCGCCGCGCTGCGCCTGCGTGCCCGGCTGGCCGGCCGGGGGACGGTGCTGCTGGTGACCAAGGACGTGCTGTCGGCCGGCTCCACGCAGTGGGCGCAGGGCGGGATCGCCGCGGCCCTCGGCCCCGGTGACACCCCGGCCGAGCACCTGCTCGACACCCTCGTCGCCGGGGCGGGAGCCTGCGACCGCGAGGCCGTGCACGCGCTGGTCACCGAGGGCCCGGACGCCGTCCGCGAGCTGATCGCGCTCGGCACCGTCTTCGACCACGACCCCGACGGGGTGCTGTCGCTGACCCGTGAGGGCGGCCACCACCGCGACCGCATCGCGCACGCCGGGGGTGACGCGACCGGCGCCGAGATCCAGCGGGCGCTGACCGCGGCGGTGGCGCGGGCGCCCGGGATCGAGGTCGTCGAGCACGCCCTGGCCCTCGACCTGCAGCGCGCCGCGGACGGAGGCGTCGCCGGGGTGACCCTGCACGTGATGGGGGAGGGTCAGCGCGACGGCGTCGGCGCGGTCCGCTGCCGGGCGGTGGTGCTGGCCAGCGGCGGCCTGGGGCAGGTCTTCTCCCAGACCACCAACCCGTCGGTCTCCACCGGTGACGGCCTGGCGCTCGCGCTGCGCGCCGGCGCGACCCTGCGCGACCTCGAGTTCGTCCAGTTCCACCCCACCGTGATGTGGCTCGGGCCGGGCTCGCGCGGCCAGCAGCCCCTGGTCAGCGAGGCCGTCCGCGGCGAGGGCGCGTTCCTCGTCGACGACGCCGGGGACCGGTTCATGACCGGGGTGCACGAGCTGGCCGACCTCGCGCCGCGCGACGTGGTCGCCAAGGCGATCACCCGCCGGATGCACGAGCAGGGCAGCCCGCACGTCTGGCTCGACGCCCGCCACCTCGGCGCGGCCTTCTGGGAGCGTCGCTTCCCGACCATCCTGGCCACCGCGCGCCGTCACGGCGTCGACCCGGCCACGCAGCTGCTCCCCGTCGCCCCCGCCTGCCACTACGCCTCCGGCGGCGTCCGCACCGACCTGCACGGGCGCACCGACGTACCCGGCCTCTACGCCACCGGCGAGGTGGCCTGCTCCGGGGTGCACGGCGCCAACCGGCTGGCCTCCAACTCGTTGCTCGAGGGCCTGGTGTTCTCCCGCCGCATCGCCGAGGTGCTCCCCGACGAGCTGCGCGCCTGGAGCGACCCCGCCGACGACCCACGCGCCGCGGACGCGGTCGAGGGCGAGGTGCGGGGCGTGCTGCAGGAGACGATGACCGCCCGGGCCGGGGTGCTCCGCTCGGCCGCCGGGCTGGCGGTCGCCGCCGACGTGCTGGACGGCCTGGCCGGTCGGCCGGCCGCCGCGCTGGGCGTCGACGCCTGGGAGGCCACCAACCTGGTGACCGTCAGCAGCGCCCTGGTCGCCGCCGCGACGGTGCGCGAGGAGACCCGCGGCTCGCACTGGCGCGAGGACCATCCCGAGCGGGACGACGCGCGGTTCGCCGGTCACGTGGACCTCCGCCTGGACGGCGCCGGCGTGCTCGGCACCGCCTGGGCGCCCGCCCCGGCCAGCGACACCGGGCCGGTCCCGACGGTCCCCGTCGTCGGGGTCGCGCCGTGATCGCGCGCCCGGCGTACGACGACCTCCCGGTCGGCCTGCGCGAGGAGCTGGCCGCGGCGGGGCTCGACCCCCGCGCGGTGCACGCGCTGGTGGTGGCCGCCGTCGACGAGGACCTCGCGGGCGGGCCGGTCGCCGACGACGTGACCAGCGCGGCCACCGTGCCCGACGGCGCGCGGGGCCGCGCGGTGATCGGCGCGCGCGACGGCGGCGTCGTCGCCGGGCTGGCGGTCGCCGAGCTGGTCTGGCGCCACGTCCTGGGGGAGGACGTCGAGGTCCTGCACCGCGCCGCCGACGGCACCCGGGTGGAGCCCGGCGACCGGGTGCTCGAGATCGCCGGCCCCGTGCGGGGCCTGCTGACCGGGGAGCGGACCGCGCTCAACCTCGCCTGCCACCTCTCGGGCATCGCCACCACGACGGCGCGCTGGGTGGACGCGCTCGCCGAGGGCGGCGGGAGGACCCGGGTGCTCGACACCCGCAAGACGCTGCCGGGGCTGCGCGCCCTGCAGAAGTACGCCGTGCGCTGCGGCGGCGGCACCAACCACCGGTTCTCGCTGGCCGACGCGGCCATGGTCAAGGACAACCACGTGCTCGCCGCCGGCGGCGTGGTCGCGGCCTACGAGGCCGTACGTGCCCGTTTCCCCGACCTCGTCGTCCACGTCGAGGTCACCGACCTCGACCAGCTCGCCGCCGTCCTCGCCGCCGGGTGCGCCCACGTGATGCTGGACAACATGACCACGGCCACGATGGCCGAGGCCGTCCGCGTCACCGCCGGCCGGGCGACCCTGGAGGCGACCGGCCGGATGAGCCTGGACCGGGCCGCCGAGCTCGCCGGCACCGGGGTCGACTTCGTCTCGGTGGGGGCACTGACCCACTCGGTGAGCGTCCTCGACCTCGGCCTCGACCTGCTGTCGTGAGCCTGCTCGCCGTCGCCGTCGGCAACGCCCACACCGTGCTGGGCCTGCTCGACGACGGGGTGGTCGGTCCCACCTGGCGGGTGGCCAGCGACGAGCGCCGCACGGCCGACGAGTGGGCGGTGCTGCTGCGAGGCCTGCTCGCCGGGGTCGGCACGGTGGCGCGCGACCTCGACGGCGTCGCGGTCAGCTCCGCGGTGCCGTCGGTCCTGCACGAGTGGCGCGAGATGCTCCGCGTGCACGTCGCCGGGGTGCCGCACGTGGTCGTCGGGCCCGGGGTCCGCACCGGCCTGCCGGTGCTGACCGACAACCCGCGCGAGGTCGGCACCGACCGGGTCGTCGGGGCCGTCGCCGCGGCGCACCGGTTCGGCGGGCCGGCCGTCGTGGTCGGCCTGGGCGGGACCGCGACCACCTTCGACGTCCTCGACGCCGCGGGGCGCTACGTCGGCGGAGCGATCGCCCCGGGCCTGGAGGTCGCCTCGGCCGCCCTCGGACGGTCCGGTGCCCAGCTGCCGGAGGTGGAGCTGGTCCGACCGCGGTCCGCGATCGCCCGCAACACCGTCGAGGCGCTCCAGTCGGGGCTGGTCCTCGGGGGAGCGGCGCTGGTCGAGGGCATGGTCGCGCGTGTCGTCGCCGAGCTCGGCGTGCCCGTCGCCGAGGTCGCGGTGGTCGCCACCGGCCACCTCGCGCCGGTGGTGCTGGGGGAGTGCGCCTGCTTCACCGACCACGTCCCGCACCTCGCGCTCGAGGGGCTCGCCCTGGTGTTCTCGCGCAATTCCCCTTTCGCCTGAAAGGCCGGCCGGCGCCCTCTCGCCCGTGCGTCCCGCGGTTATCGGTGCGCGATCGGCGCCGGGACCTTCGTCGCTTTTCCGAGACATTCCCGACAATGCTTGTGGGTGCTCGCCACTAACTGTTCTTGCTTTCTGGTGCGTCGGAAGAAACGTGTGCTAACTTCGTATTGTCGGGGCGCTTATCGAAACGAGCCCCACCGATGAGATCGTCGTTTCATCCCCCTGAGCAGAGAGCAAGGAATTCCCCATGGCGCAGAAGGTCCACATCGTGCTCGAGGACGACCTCGACGGCGGCGACGCCTCCGAGACCGTCTCCTTCGGGCTCGACGGCACGAGCTACGAGATCGACCTGAACGAGGAGAACGCCGCCGGTCTGCGCGAGGCCCTCTCGGCCTATGTGGGCCACGCCCGCAAGGTCGGCTCCGGCCGACGGACGGCCAAGCGGTCGGCCGCCTCGACCGGCGCGAGCGCCGGCGGCCCCGCCGCCAAGGACGTGCGCGAGTGGGCGCGCGAGTCCGGCCTCGAGGTGCCCGACCGCGGCCGCATCCCGGCCGACGTGCGCGAGGCGTACGACGCCGCACACTGACCCGTCCGGACCCACCCGGACCCACCCGGACCCGGACGACCCCCGGACCCCTGCCCGCACCCCCGTGCGTGCGGGGGTCCGGTGCGTCGGGGCGGGCTTGTTCGCTGTCGGCGGACGACCCTTGGTCCGTGGGAGGGAACGTCTAGGCTGTGGATGGGGTTGATAGTCCTGAACGCCCACCCGTCAGCCCAGGCGGGTCGGGCACCCCTCAAGCCCCCGAGGAGCACTGCATGTTCGAGCGGTTCACAGACCGAGCCCGCCGGGTGGTCGTGCTGGCCCAGGAAGAGGCCCGCATGCTCTCCCACAACTACATCGGGACCGAGCACATCCTGCTCGGCCTCATCCACGAGGGCGAGGGAGTCGCCGCGAAGGCGCTCGAGAGCCTCGACATCTCGCTGGAGGCCGTGCGCGCCCAGGTCGAGGAGATCATCGGCCAGGGCCAGCAGGCCCCCAGCGGCCACATCCCCTTCACCCCGCGCGCCAAGAAGGTGCTCGAGCTGTCCCTGCGCGAGGCGCTGCAGCTCGGCCACTCCTACATCGGCACCGAGCACATCCTGCTCGGCCTGATCCGCGAGGGCGAGGGCGTCGCCGCCCAGGTCCTGCAGAAGCTCGGCGCCGACCTGAACCGCGTGCGCCAGCAGGTCATCCAGCTGCTCTCGGGCTTCCAGGGCAAGGAGTCCTCCGCCGCGGCCGCGACCTCGGGCGGCGGCGCCGAGTCGCCGTCCTCCTCGCTGGTCCTCGACCAGTTCGGCCGCAACCTGACCCAGGACGGCCGCGAGGGCAAGCTCGACCCGGTGATCGGGCGCGAGAAGGAGATCGAGCGGGTCATGCAGATCCTCTCGCGGCGCACGAAGAACAACCCGGTCCTGATCGGGGAGCCCGGCGTCGGCAAGACCACGATCGTCGAGGGCCTGGCCCAGGACATCGTGCGCGGCAACGTGCCCGAGACGCTCAAGGACAAGCAGATCTACACCCTCGACCTCGGCGCGCTCGTGGCCGGCAGCCGCTACCGCGGTGACTTCGAGGAGCGGCTGAAGAAGGTCCTCAAGGAGATCCGCACCCGCGGCGACATCGTGCTGTTCATCGACGAGATCCACACCCTCGTCGGGGCCGGTGCGGCCGAGGGCGCCATCGACGCCGCCAGCATCCTCAAGCCGATGCTGGCCCGCGGCGAGCTGCAGACGATCGGCGCGACCACCCTCGACGAGTACCGCAAGTACCTCGAGAAGGACGCCGCGCTCGAGCGCCGCTTCCAGCCCATCCAGGTCGCCGAGCCCTCGATCGCGCACACCATCGAGATGCTCAAGGGCCTGCGTGACCGCTACGAGGCGCACCACCGGGTCACCATCACCGACGAGGCGCTGGTCTCGGCCGCGACCCTGGCCGACCGCTACATCTCCGACCGCTTCCTGCCCGACAAGGCCATCGACCTGATCGACGAGGCCGGGTCGCGCCTGCGGATCCGCCGGATGACGGCGCCCGAGGACCTGCGGGAGTACGACGACAAGATCGGCGAGGTGCGCACCCGCAAGGAGGCCGCCATCGACGGTCAGGACTTCGAGGCCGCCGCGCGCCTGCGCGACGAGGAGAAGCAGCTGATCCTGGCCAAGTCCGAGCGCGAGAAGCAGTGGCGCGCCGGTGACATGGACGACGTCGCCGAGGTCGACGAGGAGCTCATCGCCGAGGTCCTCGCCGTGGCCACGGGCATCCCGATCGTGAAGCTCTCCGAGGAGGAGTCCTCGCGGCTGCTCAAGATGGAGGACGAGCTGCACAAGCGCGTCATCGGCCAGGACGAGGCCGTCAAGGCGCTGTCCCGGGCGATCCGACGTACCCGCGCCGGGCTCAAGGACCCCAAGCGCCCCGGTGGGTCGTTCATCTTCGCCGGGCCCTCGGGCGTCGGCAAGACGTGGCTGTCCAAGACGCTCGCCGAATTCCTGTTCGGTGACGAGGACGCGCTGATCCAGCTCGACATGAGCGAGTTCTCCGAGAAGCACACCGTGTCGCGCCTGTTCGGTTCGCCTCCCGGTTATGTCGGCTACGAAGAGGGCGGCCAGCTCACCGAGAAGGTGCGCCGCAAGCCGTTCTCCGTGGTGCTCTTCGACGAGGTCGAAAAGGCCCACCCCGACATCTTCAACAGCCTGTTGCAGATTCTCGAGGAAGGTCGACTGACCGATTCGCAGGGTCGCGTGGTCGACTTCAAGAACACCGTCATCATCATGACCACCAACCTCGGCTCGCGAGACATCGCCAAGAGCGTCAACCTCGGCTTCGGCGCGGTCGGTGCCGACCCGGCTGGCTCCTACGAGCGGATGAAGTCCAAGGTGTCGGAGGAGCTCAAGCAGCACTTCCGCCCCGAGTTCCTCAACCGTGTCGACGAGATCGTCGTCTTCCCGCCGCTGTCGCAGGAGCAGATCGTCTCGATGGTCGACAACATGATCGCCGGTGTCGAGCTCCGTATGAAGGACCGCGACATGTCGCTGGAGCTCACCCAGCCGGCCAAGGCGCTCCTCGCCGAGCGTGGGTTCGACCCGGTGCTCGGTGCGCGTCCGTTGCGTCGCACGATCCAGCGCGAGATCGAGGACGTGCTCGCCGAGAAGATGCTCTTCGGCGAGGTCGGCCCCGGCCAGATCGTCCTGGTGGGCGTCGAGGGTGAGGGCGCCACGGCGAGCTTCACGTTCGAGGGCCAGAAGAACTCGACGGTGCCCGACATGCCTCCGCTGGAGACGGTCGACGCCGAAGGCACCCCGGTGCTGGGGCCCGACGACACCGAGGGCCCGACCGACGTGCCCAAGGCCACCGAGGCCTGACGCACGACCTGATCGACACGCCGACCGGGCGCTCACGCACTGCGCGGGGGCGCCCGGTCGTCAGTGCGTGGGTCAGCTCGGCAGGGCGTAGCGGCCCGGCGTGACCTGCGCCAGCAGTCCGTCGGCGACGAGTCCTGCGAGACAGCGCTCGCGCTGGTCCGCCGTCGGCCACGTGGCCTCGATCGCGGCGAGACCCACCGCGGCCTCGCTCTCGCGGGCCAGCGCCATGATGCGGCCGCGGCACTGGCGGTCGGTGCCTGCCCACGCCTGACCGCGGCGCGGAGGCCCGTCGTACGCCGGGAAGCCGGCTCCGCGCCACGCGCAGGGCTCGGCGACCGGGCAGGCGTCGCACGACGGCTGGCGCGCCGTGCAGACGAGCGCACCCAGCTCCATCGTCGCGACCGCCCAGGTGGCGGCGGTCGCGGGATCGTCGGGCAGCAGCGAGGAGGCCACCTCCCGCTCCGCGCGCGTGATCGCGGCAGCGGGAAATTCCTCGCCCGACACGGCACGGGCGAGCACGCGCCGGACGTTGGTGTCGAGGACGACGTGCCGGCGGCCGAAGGCGAAGCTCGCGATGGCGGAGGCGGTGTAGTCACCGACCCCGGGCAGCGCGAGGAGCTCGTCGTACGACGCCGGGACCTCGCCGCCGTGACGTTCGACGATCTCCGTGGCGGCCCCGTGCAGGCGCAGGGCGCGGCGCGGGTAGCCCAGTCGGCCCCACATCCGCACCGCCTCGCCGGTCGGCTCGCCGGCGAGAGCGGCCGGGATCGGCCAGCGGTCGAGCCAGGCGGCGTGGACCGGCAGCACCCGGGCCACGGGGGTCTGCTGCAGCATGAACTCGCTGACCATCACCGACCACGGCGATGCCTCGGCTCCCCGCCACGGCAGCTCGCGCGCATGGTCGTCGTACCAGTCGAGCACGGCCGTGTGCAGCACGGCGGGGGAGGGGGCATCCATCGCGGTGATCGTAGGTGAGCCGGTGCGCCTGCGCCGAGACGGCCCGCCCGCTACCTAACCTGACACCATGCCGTCGACCGTGCGACCTCGCGGGCCGCTCCCGGCCCGGGTCTACTGGACCCGACGCCTCATCGTGCTCGGGGTGCCGCTGCTGCTCATCGTGGTGCTGGCGCGCGTCCTCGGCGGCTCCGCGGACGGCAAGGACGAGGCGGGTGGCACCGCCACGCAGGCAGGGGCCACCGTCGAGGAGACCTCGTCGGCGCCCACGGCCGGTCCGACCGTCGGCGCCAAGGCGGCCAGGAAGGCCGAGAAGGCCAAGCAGAAGCGCAACCAGGAGGCCACGCCGCCCGAGCCCGTCCTGGCCGAGCCGACCGGTCCCTGCACCGACTCCGACATCGTGGCGACCCCGACGCTCACCTCCGCGCCCGGCGGCTCCGACATCGCGATCACGATCAACGTGCGCACCGCGGTCACACAGGCGTGCACGTGGCAGGCCTCGCCGCAGACCCTGACGGTCACCATCACCTCGGGCGAGGACTACATCTGGAGCACCCGCGAGTGCCCCGGTGCGGTCCCCGTGCAGGACCTGGTGATCCGTCAGGCCGTCGACACCCCCGTCGTCGTGACGTGGTCGGCGAGACGCTCCGACGAGACCTGCTCCAACCGCACGGACTGGGCCCAGCTGGGTTTCTACCACGTCGAGGCGGCCGCCTTGGGCGGCGACGGCACCGACGTGCAGTTCGAGCTGGTCGCCCCGACCGCGCCGGTGATCACCCAGACCGCGGAGCCCGAGCAGGGTGGCAAGAAGAACACGAACAAGAACGGCGACCAGTCGCACACACCCGGCGAGGACGGCAGCGGCAACTCCGCCGGCTGACCGGGCACGAAAGTCCGGTCACGGCCGCCGACAGGGCGCAAAGTGCTGCGCAGGCACGCCGATCGGGCACGAAAGTCACATCGTGACCGGACCGTGCGTTCTGCGCGGCCGACGTCGTACGTCCAGCGAGTACCGGTCGGCGCCCAGCAGGGGGAAGAAGTGCCCGGTCAGCGTGCGTGATGGGCAATACGTGACCGGTCGAAGCGCAGGGCGGGAAAGACGTGCCCGGTCGGCTAGATGTAGCGCTCGGTGATGCTGGACTCGGCGAGGCGGGACAAGCCCTCGCGGACGCTGCGGGCACGGAGCTCGCCGACGCCCTCGACGGCCTGCAGGTCGTCGATGCCCGCCGACAGGAGCTGCTGGAGTCCACCGAAGTGGTCGACCAGTCGGTCCACTACGGCGGCGGGCAGGCGCGGGACCTTGGCCAGCAACCGGTAGCCGCGCGGAGCGACGGCGGCATCGAGATGCTCGGCGCCACCCAGGCCGATGGCGCGGGCGACGGCGGCGGGGTCGACGAGCTCGGTCGGGGACAACGCCTGGAGCTCGGCGAGGTGGGACTCGGGGGAGGCCGGGCGCCGCTTGCCGCCGGGCAGGTAGTCACGGACCACGAGCTCGCGCTCGGCGTCGACCCCGGTGACGAGCTCCTCGAGCTGCAGAGAGAGGAGCCGTCCGTCGGTGCCGAGCTCGAGGACATAGTCCTCGATCTCCTCGGCGATCCGGATGACCATCTCCAGCCGCTGCGCGACCACGGCGACGTCGCGCACGGTGACGAGGTCCTCGATCTCGAGGGCCGACAGGGTCGCCGACACCTCGTCGAGGCGCATCTTGTAGCGCTCGAGAGTGGCCAGGGCCTGGTTGGCGCGGGAGAGGATCTTGCCGGAGTCCTCCAGCACGTGGCGGATGTCGCCGACGTAGGCGGCGATGATCTGCATCGACTGCGAGACCGAGATGACCGGGTGGCCGGCCTGCTTGGCGACCCGCTCGGCCGTGCGGTGCCGGGTGCCGGTCTCCTCGGACGGGATGGTGTGGTCGGGCATCAGGTGGACCGCCGCGCGGTGCACCCGGGTGATGTCCTTGTCGAGGATGATCGCGCCGTCCATCTTGGCCAGCTCGCGCAGCCCGGTGGCGGTGAAGGGGACGTCGAGGGTGAACCCGCCCGTCGAGATCGAGTCGACGACCTTGTCCTGGCCCAGCACGATCAGGGCGCCGGTGCGACCACGCAGGATCCGCTCGAGGCCGTCGCGCAGCGGAGTGCCGGGTGCGATCGACGCCAACGTCGCGCGCAGCCTGAGCTGGTCGTCGATGCGCTCTGCCACCGGTCCTCCGCGTGCTGTGTCTGGGCGCCCCCGTGCGCCATCGGGTGAAGTGTAGGGGCGAGAGGCCCGGATCCGCCGATCGTTCCACCGGACGCGAGGCTCGCGTCAGGGTGCGGACCTCAGAGCGGAGGCGTCAGGTCGAGGGTGAGGAGCGCCCCGACGATGTCGTCGACCTCGATCACCCTGAGGCCCTCGACCATCCGTCGACTCGGGATCCCGCGCTCGCTCGGCAGGCTCCGCCCGCGTGGGACGACCGCGATCTTGAAGCCGAGCCGGGCGGCCTCGGCGAGCCGCTGGGGGAGGTCACGGACGCGGCGCAGCTCGCCGGCGAGCCCGATCTCCCCGATGGCGACGGCCCCGCGCGGGGGCGGCAGACTGAGGTGGGAGCTGGCCACGGCGACCGCGATGGCCAGGTCGGCAGCCGGGTCGTGGAGCTTGGCGCCGCCGACGGTCGCGACGAAGGTGTCACTGCCCGCGATGCGCAGGCGCGCGTGGCGCTGGAGCACGGCCAGCACGATGTCGACGCGCGAGGACTCCACGCCGGACACGGTGCGCCGCGGCCGCTCGAGGGGCGAGGGAGTCAGCAGGGCCTGCACCTCGGCGAGCAGCGGACGCCGACCCTCCATGGTGACCGCGACACAGGTGCCGGAGACGTCCTGGGTGTGGTGCTCGACGAAGAGCCCGGTGGGGTCGGCGACGGCGGCGATGCCCTCGGACGACAGGTCGAAGCAGCCGACCTCGTCGACCGGGCCGTAGCGGTTCTTCATCGCCCGGAGCATCCGGAAGCGCGAGTTGCGCTCGCCCTCGAAGTGGAGGACGACGTCGACGAGGTGCTCGAGGACGCGTGGCCCCGCGATGGACCCGTCCTTGGTGACATGGCCGACGAGCACGGTCGTGATGTTGCGGGTCTTGGCGACGCGGATCAGGGCGGCCGCGACCTCCTTGACCTGGGTGACACCACCCGGCACGCCGTCGATGCCCGAGGCGCCGATGGTCTGGACGCTGTCGACGACCAGCAGGGTGGGGCGGACCTCCTCGATGTGCGTCAGCACCGCACCCAGGTCGGTCTCGGCGGCGAGGAACAGCTCGTCGTGGACCCCGCCGGTGCGGTCGGCGCGCAACCGCACCTGGGCGGCCGACTCCTCACCGGTGACATAGAGGGTGCGCTGCTGCACGCGCGCGGTCTGGGCGGCGACCTCGAGCAGGAGGGTGCTCTTGCCGACCCCCGGCTCGCCGGCCAGCAGGATCGCCGCTCCCGGCACCAGCCCGCCGCCCAGCACCCGGTCGAGCTCGGGCACGCCGCTGGGACGGGCCACCGACTCGTTGGTCGAGACCTGGCCGATCGGGACGGCCGGGGTGGACACCGGGCCGGCCGTGGCCCGCATCGTCGGGGCGCCGACCTCTGCGACCGAGCCCCAGGCCTGGCACTCGCCGCAGCGTCCGACCCACTTGCCCGTCTCCCACCCGCACTCGGAGCAGCGGTAGGAGGAGCGCGTCTTGGCTGGTCGCAGGGCCTTGGTCGACATGGACGCCACGCTAGGTCAGGCCACCGACAGCACCGGTCGCGGCGCGCGCCAGCCGGCGTACGTCAGGGGACCTGCGGAGGCCACTGGACCGGACCACCTCTCCACAGATGCCCCGCCAGCCCTGTGGAAGAGCGTCCGAACCTGTGGACGATCCGGTCCCGGCTGGGGATGGCGGGCCCTTTTCGGGGGAGGGGCTGGGGAGGGGGAGAGCGACCCCGCCAAACCCTTGCGCGACCCGGTCCGGACCCCGTAGAACTTCTCCTACGCCGCCCCGCAAGGGGAGGCGGGACGGCTCGGAGACGAGGATCCATCCGGCTCGGTCAGCTTCGGCGGACCGACCGACGCGACTGGGTGACGCAGGCGCGGGGATCAGCGGGGAAGAGACGTCGACCGGAGGTCGTCACATGATCCGGTCACCTGGAGGGCCCTTGCGACTCATACTCGCGAGGGCCCTTCGCCCTTTCCGGTGAAGCGACCCGGCACCGCCCGGCCTATGCTGGCGTCCGTTGGATCGATCAAGGGGGCGAGATGGGGCGCGAGGACCACCGGAGCGGCAGCCAGCTGCCGGTCATGCCGCCGACGCTGGCCGACGTGGCCGAGCGTGCGGGTGTCTCGCGCCAGACGGTCTCCAACGCGGTCAACAACCCCGACCTGCTGCGTCCCGACACCCTGGAACGGGTCCGCCAGACCATCGCCGAGCTGGGCTACTCGCCCAACCGTGCGGCCCGCAACCTGCGCACCCGCACGTCCTCGCTGATCGGCCTGCGCTTCACCCCCAGGCAGGAGGGCACGGCCAACGCGATGATGGACCGGTTCGTGCACTCGCTGGTCGAGGCCAGCGAGGAGGCCGGCTACCACGTCCTGCTCTTCCCGGCCGACGACGAGGACCCGATCGGCGGCTACGACAACCTGCTGCGCTCGACCGCCGTGGACGCCTTCGTCGTCACCGACACCTACCTCGGCAACCCGCAGGCCGCCTGGCTGAGCCAGCAGCGGGCGCCGTTCGTGGCGTTCGGCCGCCCGTGGGACGACGAGACGGCGCAGCACGTGTGGGTCGACGTCGACGGCGCGGCCGGCACGGCGCTCGCCACCCAGCACCTCATCGACCGCGGTCACACCAGGATCGCCTGGATCGGCTGGCGCAAGGACTCGCCGATCGGCGAGGACCGCCGGGCCGGCTGGGTCTCGACGATGCGCGCCAACGGCCTCGCCACGACGGGCCTCGCCTCCCGGGTCGAGGACGTCGTGCACAGCGGTGCCGAGGCGTCAGCCGTGCTCCTCGACGAGTCGGCTCCCACCGCCTTCGTGTGCGCCTCCGACACCCTCGCCATGGGAGTGCTGCACACACTGTGGATCCGCCAGCTCGCGCCGGGTCGCGACGTCGCCGTCGTCGGCTTCGACGACTCCCAGGTCGCGCAGGTCTACCCCGTGGGCCTCACGTCCGTACGCCAGCCGCTCGAGGACGTGGCGGTCGAGATCGTCCACACGCTGCGGGCGTTGCTCTCGCACCAGCCGGTCGAGTCGCGAGGTGCCCTCCTGACGCCGACCCTCGCCATCCGCGAATCGTCCTAGCCGCGATGGCTCTCTGGCCGACCCCGCCGGCTAGAACTCCCGCCACCACAGGTTGACGGCGTAGTCGACCTCGGTGCCGGTGTGCGAGGCGAGTGCCTCCTCGGCCGCGGCCGGCGGCAGCTCGATGCGGACGACGGCCTCGAGGGCCTCGCGCGAGGTGAAGGACCAACCCATCTCGATCGGGCGGCGTCGCCAGCCGTGCGCGAGCCAGAACCGCTCGACCGCGATCGGGTCGACCTCGGGGTAGCCGCGCCGGAACCACCCGCCGAAGGTCGACCGGGTCGGGTCGTTGTCGATCACGAACGCGGTGCCACCGCGGCGTAGGACCCGGTCGAGCTCGCGCAGCCCGGGCTCGGACCCGGGCCCGAAGAAGTAGGCCCACCGCGCGTGCGCCACGTCGATCGACGAGTCGGCGACCGGCAGCGCCTCGGCCATCCCCTTCAGCACGGTGACGTGCGTGAGCTTCTTCGTACGACGGCGTGCCAGGGCGACGAGCGGAGGGTGCGGCTCGACGCCGACCACGCTCGCCGCGGATCCGGCCCACAGGGGCAGGTGGAAGCCGCTGCCGCACCCGATGTCGAGGAGCGTGCGCCCGGACCAGTCGCCGAGCTCCTGCATCGCGGCCGTGATCTGGCCGTTCGGGTCGGCGGCGCGGTTCTCGAGCTCGTAGAGCTCCGGGGTGTGCCAGATGTTGGGCGACGGCCTGGGCTTCGACACCCGGGTGTCAGATACGGACGAGGCCGTGCGGGGTCTGGAGCTGGACGGCGACGATGCCGGGGGTGCCGTTGGGGGCGACCCAGTCGACCTTGACGTCCTCGAGGGGCGCCTCGACGGTCTCGCCGAGCCACTCGCTGACCCGCTGCGGGTCACCGGCGATCTCCAGGCAGGCCAGGGAGAAGTCGCCGCTGGCGCCGCTGCTCGGGTGCAGCTCGGCGGGGGTCTGCCACTGGATGAAGTAGGGCAGCTGCGGGTCGTTGAGCAGGCCGTTCACGCCGATCTGCTGCCACACCAGCTCGGTGCCGTCGGGGCGGTGGCGGTTGCCCTTGACGGCCTCGCGACCCAGGCGGCTCTCGATCGGGGCGAGCTCGTCGACCGACACGACCCAGCCCATCCAGCCGCCACCGAGGGCCGACCGGGCGCGCACGGCCTGGCCGAAGGGCGCCTTGTCGCTGGCGGGGTGGTCGAGCACCTCGACGATCTCCATGTAGGTGTCGTCTGCCAGGGGCAGGATCATGTTGCGGGTGCCGAAGCGGGGGTGCACACCGCCATCGAGGAAGTCCGTGCCGAGCAGCCCCCCGATGCGCTGGGCGGTGCTGGCAAGTCCATCAGGTCCGGCGGCGAAGCTGACGTGGTCCAGGCGCATGCAGAGATTCTCGGCCTGCGTCCTGCGGCCGGTGACACCGGGGTCGGGTTCTCTTGATGTCGAGCGATCTCAGTGGGTGGTCGGGGTGTGGCGGTGCGGGGTGTCGGTGCGCCTGGTCAGCGCGGGTCGGCCGGATGCAGCGCCAGGGCCGATCGCGAGCGCACGTGGGCGTCGCAGTGGCGGGTCAGCTCGGCGTACGCCCGGGGCCCCATCAGCTCCACCAGCTCGGCCTCGTGGGTCACGTAGACCGGCTCCAGCGCGACGTGCGCCTCGGTGTTGCCGGAGCAGTACCAGTCGAGGTCGTGGCCGCCGGGACCCCAGCCACGGCGGTCGTACTCTCCGATCGAGACCTCGACGTAGGACGTCTGGTCCTGCACCTCGACCGTGCGGTACTGGCGGCGGATCGGCAACTGCCAGCACACGTCGGGCTTGGTCTCCAGCGGGTTGCGGCCCTGTCGCAGGGCGAGGCCGTGCAGGGCGCAGCCGGCACCGCCCGATCCCGCGGCGGTGGTGAAGTCGGTGCGGTTGTGGAACACGCACGCCTGCTGGCCGTCGTGGTCCACCGCGAGGGTCTTGCGCTCGCCGTCGCCGTCGGTCTCGATCCAGTCGGACTTCTTCACCGCCCGGCCCGGGTGGAGCTGCCAGTCGTCGTGGGTGAGCTGGGCGACGAAACCCGCGACCCGCTTCTCGTCGTCGCGATCGGCGAAGTGCGCCCCCAGCGTGCAGCAGCCCACATCGGGGGCATCGGCATAGATCCCCTGGCAGCCCTGGCCGAAGATGCACATGTAGGCCGAGGTCAGCCAGGTCAGGTCGCAGCGGAAGACCTGGCCCTCGTCGGCGGGATCGGCGAACTCGACGAACGCACGGGGGAACACCAGGTCGACTTCGGGCACGGGGGAAGCCTAGTAGCGTGGCAGTCATGCGCCTGGGCGTCCTCGACATCGGTTCCAACACCGGCCACCTGCTGGTGGTCGATGCGCACGGTGGCGCTGCCCCGCTCCCGGCCTCCTCGCACAAGCAGGCGCTGCGCCTGGCCGAGCACCTCGACGACGACGGCGCCGTCACTCCCGACGGCATCAAGGCCCTCACCGGGTTCTGCGCCTCGGCCACCGAGATCGCCGACGACAAGGGGTGCGAGGAGATGCTCGGCTTCGCGACCTCGGCGGTCCGCGACGCCGTCAACTCCGACGACGTCCTCGCCCACGTGGAGCAGCACACGGGCGTGCGCCTCGAGGTGCTCTCGGGCGAGGACGAGGCGCGGCTGACCTTCCTGGCCGTACGCCGCTGGTTCGGCTGGTCGGCCGGCCGGCTCGCGGTCTTCGACATCGGCGGCGGCTCCCTCGAGATCGCGGCGGGCACCGACGAGGCCCCCGACGTGGCGTGGTCACTCCCGCTCGGCGCGGCCCGGATGGCCCGCATGTGGTTCCGCGGCGGCCAGCCCGGCGAGTCCGAGATCCGCGAGCTCCGCAAGCAGATCCGCGCGGAGATCGCCCGCGACGCAGGCCACCTGCTGCGTCCGGGCATCCCCGACCGGGCCGCGGCCACGTCGAAGACCTTCCGCTCCCTGGCGCGCATCTGCGGCGCCGCGCCGAGCGGCGTCGGTCCACTGGTGCCGCGGGTGCTCGAGCTCGACACGCTGTCGGCCTGGATCCCGCGACTGATGGACCTCTCGGCCGACGAGCTCGCCGCGCTGCCCGGGGTCTCGCCGAGCCGCACGCACCAGATCGTGCCCGGTGCGCTGGTGGCGGAGGCGTGCATGGACATCTTCGACCTGAGCGCCCTCGAGATCTGCCCGTGGGCCCTGCGCGAGGGCGTGATCCTCGAGCGCCTCGATCAGATGTCGATCTTCCCCGGACGCCGCTGAGCCATGTCGTCCTCCGCCACCCCCCAGATCGCTCTGTCCACGGCCTCGGTCTACCCCGAGTCGACCGCGCACGGCTTCGGCTGGGCCGCGTCGCTGGGCTACGACGCGGTCGAGGTGATGGTCGGGATCGACGCGTTGAGCCAGCAGATCGAGTCGGTCAAGAAGCTCAGCGAGCACCACCAGATGCCGGTCTGTGCGATCCACGCGCCCTGTCTGCTCTTCACCCAGCGGGTCTGGGGCACCGACCCGTGGGGCAAGCTCGAGAAGTCGGCCGAGATGGCCGGGGCGGTCGGCGCCGACGTGGTCGTCGTGCACCCGCCGTTTCGCTGGCAGAAGGACTACGCCGCGGGGTTCGTCGAGGGGATCGCGTCCCTGGAGGCCAGGACGGGCATCGCCTTCGCGGTCGAGAACATGTATCCGTGGCGGGCCTCCTCGCGCCGCGGGATGGAGATGTACCTCCCCGGCTGGGACCCCAGCCAGGAGGACTACGCCAACACCACGATCGACCTCTCGCACGCGGCGATCGCACGCAGCGACGTGATCGAGATGGCCGAGCGGATGGGTGGGCGGCTGCGCCACATCCACCTGACCGACGGCACCGGCTCGGCCAAGGACGAGCACCTCGTGCCGGGACGCGGCGTCATGCGCGCCGCGGAGTTCCTGCAGCACCTCGCGCGCGCCGACTTCGCGGGCCATGTCGTGCTGGAGATCAACACCCGCCGGTGCGCTGACCGCTCGGAGCGCGAGGCGGACCTCCGCGAGTCGCTGGACTTCGCGCGGGCCCACCTCGGCGTGACCACACCGTGAGCAGGCCGTGAGCAGGCCGTGAGCGCCCGGTGACGCCCCCGACCTCCCGGGGACGGCGCCCCGGCGCACCCGACACCCGCGCCGAGGTGCTCACCGCCGCGCGTGCGTCGTTCGCGGACAAGGGCTTCCGCGGCACGACGATCCGCGCCGTCGCCGCATCGGCCGGTGTCGACCCGGCGCTGGTGCACCACTACTTCGGCACCAAGGGCGACCTCTTCGTCGCCGCCCTCGCGATCCCGGTCGACCCGCGCGAGGTGCTGGCCCCGGTCGTCGCGGCCGGGCCCGACGGCGCCGGGGAGCGGCTGCTGCGGACCTTCCTCGGGGTCTGGGACGACCCGGAGCTCCAGCCCGGACTGCTGGCGCTTGCCCGCTCGTTCGTCGCCGACGACTCCGGGGGGCTGGTAGGCGCCGCCTTCGTCCCGGTGGTGGTCGGCCCGGTGCTCGCGGCCCTGGTGCTCGACCGGCCCGAGGTGCGGATCCCGCTGGTGGCCAGCCAGGTGGTCGGACTGGTCGTCGCGCGCTACGTCCTCGCCGTGCCCGGGATGGCGCAGATGCCGGCCGATGACGTCGTCGCGAGGATCGGGCCGGTGCTGCAGCACTACCTGACCGGCGACCTGCCCTGACCCTCGGCGGGCGGTGCGTGAGGGGGCTTTCGAGAGAGGCGAATCCGCCCTGGGCACCGCCCACGCGGTGAGTCCGGCCGACACGCCCGGTGCGCGGTGTGTGAGGTGGGTCCGAGACGCCGACAACCCGCCTGACGCACCGCCCGGGAGGGTTGACGGCGCCCGGCCTCGGGCGCACAATTCAACACATGATGAAAAACGTCATCGAGGTGCAGGACCTCGTCGTCGTACGCGGTGAGCGCCGGGTGCTGCCCGGCATCTCGCTCGGCGTCGCGGCCGGGGTCACCGGGCTGCTCGGCCCCAGTGGAGGCGGCAAGACCACCCTGATGCGCTGCCTGGTCGGCGCACAGCAGGTGCGGTCCGGGTCCGTCGAGGTGCTCGGCGAGCCTGCCGGCAGCGCGCCGCTGAGGACCCGGGTCGGCTACGTGACCCAGGCCGCCAGCGTGTACGACGACCTGACCGTCACCGAGAACCTCGCCTTCTTCGCCCGGGTCCTCGGGGTCGACGGCTCCGAGATCGACCGGGTGGTGGGCGCCGTCGACCTCGACAGCCACCGCGACCAGGTCGTCGGACAGCTCTCGGGCGGCCAGCGCTCGCGCACCAGCCTGGCCGTCGCCCTGCTCGGCACGCCCGACCTGCTCGTGCTCGACGAGCCGACGGTCGGACTCGACCCGGTGCTGCGCCGGGACCTCTGGAGGCTCTTCCACCGGCTGGCTGACGACGGCACCGCGGTCTTCGTCTCCAGCCACGTGATGGACGAGGCCGACCGGTGCGACCGACTCCTGCTGATGCGGGAGGGCAGGATCATCGCCGACGGCTCGCCGGCAGAGATCAAGCAGCGCACGGGTGCTGCCGACATCGAGTCCGCATTCCTGGCCCTCGTGGCGGCGGACGGGGACGCGGCATGAACGCCCGGATCACCCTCGCGGTGGCGGCCCGGGTCCTCACCCAGCTGCGCCGCGACCACCGGACCCTGGCCATGCTCCTGGTCCTGCCGGTCGCGCTGATGGCCCTGCTCTGGTGGATGTACGACGCGTCCGACCCCGCGATCTTCGACCGGATCGGGCCGGCGCTGCTGGCGATCTTCCCGGTCATCGTGATGTTCTTGGTGACCAGCGTGACCACGCTGCGTGAGCGCTCCAGCGGGACCCTCGAACGCTTGCTGTCGATGCCGATGGGCAAGCTCGACTTCCTGATGGGCTACGCGATCGCCTTCGGCCTGATCGCGGCCGTCCAGTCGGTCATCGCCGTCGGCGTCAGCGTCGGGCTCCTCGGGCTCGAGGTCGAGGGACCGATCTGGCTGCTGACCACGGTCGCCGTGGTCGACGCGATCCTCGGCACCGCCCTGGGCCTGCTGGTGTCGGCGTTCGCCCGGACCGAGTTCCAGGCGGTCCAGTTCATGCCGGCGCTGCTGATCCCGCAGCTGCTGCTCTGTGGCCTCTTCGTCCCCCGCCCGATGCTCCCGTCGGTCCTGGAGACGGTCAGCGACCTGCTGCCGCTCTCCTATGCCGTCGATGCCATGCAGCACCTCACCACCTCGGCCAGCACCGGGGCCGTGTGGCAGGACATCGCCGTGGTGGCCGGGTTCGCCCTGGCGGGGCTGGGGCTGGGCGCTGCCACCCTGCGGCGTCGTACGCCGTGACGGCGTAGCCTTCGGACCATGTCGTTGCTCCGCCAGCCGATCCTCCTGCTCGCCCGCAGCCAGGGGGTGAAGAAGCTCGTCTCGACCATGCCCGTCTCGAGCGGCATCGTCACCAGCTATGTCCCCGGTGAGGCCACGGCCGACGCCGTGCGCGCCACCTCCGCGCTCGTCGACGACGGCCTGAGGGCGACGCTCGACTACCTCGGTGAGGACACCACCGACGCCGCGCAGGCCGAGGCCACCGTCGCGGCCTACAAGGACGTCCTGTCCGAGCTGTCGGCTCGCGGCCTGGCCGCGCACGCCGAGGTGTCGGTCAAGCTGAGCGCGATCGGCCAGTTCCTGCCCGACAGCGGCCACAAGGTCGCGCTGGAGAACGCCCGCGAGATCTGCCGTGCGGCCCGCAACGCCGGCACCACGGTCACCCTCGACATGGAGGACCACACCACCACCGACTCGACCCTCTCGATCCTGCGCGAGCTCCGCAAGGACTTCCCGGAGACGGGCGCCGTGCTGCAGGCCATGCTGCACCGCACCGAGGCCGACTGCCGCTCGCTGGCCTACGAGGGCTCGCGGGTGCGACTGTGCAAGGGCGCCTACATGGAGCCCGAGGCCGTGGCCTTCCAGGAGAAGGTCGAGATCGACAAGTCCTACGTCCGCTGCCTCAAGGTGCTGCTGGCCGGCCAGGGATACCCGATGGTCGCCACGCACGACCCGCGGATGGTCCAGATCGCCTCCTCGCTCGCCAGCCGATTCGGGCGGCGCCCGGGGACCTACGAGTTCCAGATGCTCTTCGGCATCCGCCCCGAGGAGCAGAAGCGCCTCGCCGCCGCCGGCGAGACCGTGCGCGTCTACATCCCCTACGGCACCGAGTGGTACGGCTACCTCATGCGCCGCCTGGCCGAGAAGCCGCAGAACCTCGCCTTCTTCGCCCGCTCCCTCGTCTCCAAGAAGTAGGTTGGGCAGATGAGCACAGCGATCATCGGGGCCGGCGTGATGGGGGAGACGCTCCTGTCCGGGTTGGTGCGCGCGGGCCGACGCGTCGACCAGCTGATGGTCGGCGAGAAGCGGGCCGAGCGGGCCCAGGAGCTCGAGGAGCGCTACGGCGTCGCCGTGGTCTCCAACCGCGAGGCGGCCGCCAAGGCCGACACCGTCGCGCTCGTGGTCAAGCCGCAGGACATGGGCGACGTGCTCGACGAGATCGCCGGCGACCTGCGCCCCGGTCAGCTGATCGTCTCCCTGGCGGCCGGGATCACCACCGCGTTCATCGAGTCGCGCGTGCCCGAGGGGGTCGCCGTGGTGCGGGTCATGCCCAACACCCCGGCCCTCGTCGACGAGGGGATGGCGGCCATCGCGCCCGGCTCCCACTGCGACGAGTCGCACCTGGTCGAGGCCGAGTCGCTGATGGCCTCCACCGGCAAGGTGCTCCGCATCCCCGAGAAGCAGATGGATGCGGTCACCGCGATCTCCGGGTCCGGTCCGGCCTACATCTTCTTCGTCGTCGAGTCGATGATCGAGGCGGGCGTCCACCTCGGCCTGCCGCGCGCCACCGCCACCGAGCTGGTCGTGCAGACCCTTGTCGGGTCCGCGGCGATGCTGCGCGAGACCGGCACCCACCCCGTCGTCCTGCGTGAGCAGGTCACCTCGCCGGGAGGTACGACGGCGTCGGCGCTGCGCGAGCTCGAGATCCACAAGGTCCGGGCGGCGTTCCTCGCCGCGATGGAGGCCGCCCGCAACCGGTCGCGCGAGCTGGCCGAAGGCTCCTGACGCGACTGGTGCGACGTGTGTCGAAGCGGTCACCCGAGCGTCCGGATCGCCACACACTGTCGGGCCGGGCGACCTCAGGAGTAACGTCCGCCACATGGAGTGCGCCGGGCCGACCTCGATCGTCTTCGACCCCACGCTCACCGACTACAACTTCGGGCCCACCCATCCGATGTCACCGGTCCGCGTCGACCTGACCATGCGGCTGGCCGAGGAGCTGGGTGTGCTCGTCGGCGTGAAGCGCGTCGACGCGCCGATGGCGACGACCGAGCAGATCGCGACCGTGCACGACGCGGCCCTGATCGAGGCGGTCACCAAGGCCGGCACGACGCCGGGCTGGGTCGACCACGACCGCGGCCTCGGCACCGAGGACGACCCGGTCTTCGCCGACATGCACCTCGCCAGTGCCCACGTCGTGGGGGCCAGCCTCGAGGCCTGTCGGCAGGTGTGGAGCGGTGAATCGCTCCACTCGGTCAACATCGCCGGCGGGCTCCACCACGCGATGCCCGACCGGGCGAGCGGGTTCTGCATCTACAACGACGTCGCCGTCGGCATCAGACAGCTGCTGGCCGACGGCGCCGAGCGGGTGGCCTACGTCGACGTCGACGTCCACCACGGCGACGGGGTGGAGAAGATCTTCTGGGACGACCCCCGGGTCCTCACCATCTCGCTGCACGAGACCGGACAGATGCTGTTCCCCGGCACCGGCTTCCCGACCGACACCGGCGGTGTGGGCGCCGAGGGGTCGGCGGTCAACGTCGCGCTCCCGCCCGGCACCGCCGATGCGGGCTGGCTGCGCGCCTTCCACGCCGTCGTACCTCCGCTGCTGCGGGAGTTCCGGCCCGAGGTGCTCCTCACCCAGCACGGCTGCGACTCCCACATGGACGACCCGCTGGCCCACATGATGCTGAGCGTCGACGGGCAGCGGGCGGCGTACGTCGCCCTCCACGACCTGGCGCACGAGGTGGCCGACGGGCGCTGGGTGGTCACCGGCGGCGGAGGCTACGCCGTCGTCGACGTCGTCCCGCGCGCCTGGACGCACCTGATCGCCATCGCCTCCGGTCAGCCCCTGGAGCCCACGACCGCGACGCCTCCGGACTGGCGGGCCTACGTCGAGGAGGTGCTGGGGGTGACCGCACCGCACCGGATGACCGACGGGCGCACCCCGGCCTACCGGGACTGGTCGGCCGGCTACGACCCGGATGCCTGGCTGGACCGCGCGATCCATGCCACGCGGATGGAAGTCTTCCCGCTGCACGGGCTCGACCCGCTGCCCTGAGCGCAGGCGTGCGGGCGACCCGCTTCCTGCCTCGTTCGGTAAAGAATCAACCCGACACGCCGCGAGTCCCACAAGTTTCTTTGGCGTTCCTCTTCCCCACGCGTCACGCGAGCCCTAATCTCATCGAGAGCGGCACGCCTGTGACGCCGGCGGTGAAGCCGGCGCCGTCCCGCGCAGAAGGATCGGTGCACATCATGGCTGCGAACACCCCTGGCGATATGTCCGAGGCTCACTTCCTGACGATCGCCGAGGTCGCGTCCAAGATGCGCGTCTCGAAGATGACGGTCTACCGACTCGTGCACGGCGGCGACCTGCCCGCGGTCCGCGTGGGTCGGTCGTTCCGGGTCACCGAGGACGACGTCAACGACTACCTGCGCAAGAGCTTCTACAACGCGGGCTGAGCTCCGCGGATCCCCTGGGCTGACGCGATTCCGCGCTGCCCACCTCTGCCACGTAGGGTGGGCGGGTCCGGCCGACAGGTGTCGGCCGAAAGGAAAGGTCTGATCCACGTGGGTTCTGTCATCAAGAAGCGGCGCAAGCGCATGGCCAAGAAGAAGCACCGCAAGCTGCTCAAGAAGACGCGCGTCCAGCGCCGCAAGCTCGGCAAGTAACACCCTCGACCATGGGACGGGTCGTGCTGGTCACCGGGATCTCCCGGGACATCGGGCGACGCTTCGCGCGCGCCGCGGCCGGCGACCCGTCCATCGAGCGAGTCATCGGGGTGGATGTCATCCCTCCGCGGGGCGACATCGGCGACGTCTCGTTCGTCCGCGCTGACATCCGCAACCCCGTCATCGCCAAGGTCCTCGCCAAGGAGGACGTCGACACCGTCGTCCACATGAGCGTGATCGCCACGCCCGGTTCCGCCGGCGGCCGCGGGACGATGAAGGAGCTCAACGTCATCGGCTCCATGCAGCTCCTCGCTGCGTGCCAGAAGTCGACGACCGTGGAGCGCCTGGTCGTGAAGTCGACGACCACGGTCTACGGCTCGAGCCCGCGCGACCCCGCGATGTTCACCGAGGACATGGGGCCCAAGCGCCTGCCGTCCTCCGGCTACGCCAAGGACGTCTACGAGATCGAGGGCTACGTCCGTGGGTTCGCGCGCCGCCGCCCCGACGTCGACGTGACGATGATCCGCGCAGCCAACGTCATCGGGCCGCACGTCTCGAGCCCGTTGACCAACTACTTCCGGCTCCCAGTGGTGCCGCGGGTGCTGGGCTTCGACCCGCGCCTGCAGTTCCTCCACGAGGACGACCTGCTTGCCGTGCTGCGCCACGCCGCCACCAACGGCGTCCCGGGCACGTTCAACGTGGCCGGCGACGGGTTGTTGACGCTGAGCCAGGCCGTACGCCGTCTCGGCAAGCCGTCGGTCGCGATGCCGCGCTTCGCCGTCGGCCGCCTCGGTGCGACGATGCGCCAGGCCCGCCTCTCGGACTTCTCGCCCGAGCAGCTGGTGTTCCTCACCTACGGTCGTGGTGTGGACACCACCCGGATGCGCACGCAGCTCGGCTTCGAGCCGACCTACTCCACCGCGGACGCCTTCGCCGACTTCTGCCGCGAGATCACCCCCGCCCCGCTGGAAGGAGCCGGTCGTGCCTGAGCAGGCCCGCGAGGATGCCGTCGTCATCCCGATCGGCACCGGCGGCCGTCCGGGTCGCGGGTCGGGTCGGGCCCGGCCGTCGTCGGCCGCGCGCAACCTGGCCCCCGCCAAGAAGACCGCCGCCAAGAAGACCCCAGCCCCGAAGCCGGCAGCCACGAAGACCGAGGCCCCGAAGCCGGAAGCCAAGAAGCCGTCTGCTCGCAAGCGCCCGAGCGGTGGCCCAGCCACCGAAACCCCGCCCGAAGCCCCGCGCGAGGAGGTGGCTGGAGCACCGCCCAGGACGGGTATCCCGATCGGCGACTGGCTCTCGGGCGCCCAGGCTGCGGCCATGGAGATCTTCGGTGACGACTGGGAGCGCCGCCTCGCCGAGCTCATGGCGTTCGTGCGCCGCCGGCTCGAGGGCGACTACGAGGTCGACGACTACGGCTTCGACCGCGAGCTCACCGAGCGCTTCTTCATGGCTGCCCTGCGACCGGTGGCGGAGAAGTGGTTCCGCCTCGAGGTGCGCGGGCTGGAGAACATCCCCGCCGAGGGGGGCGCGCTGGTCGTGTCCAACCACTCCGGCACGGTGCCCCTCGACGGCATGATGACGATGCTCGCCGTCCACGACAAGGCTCACCGCTCCCTGCGCCCGCTCGGGGCGGACCTCGTGTTCAAGATGCCGGTCGTCAGCGCGCTGGCCCGCAAGAGTGGCGCCACCCTTGCGTGCGTCGAGGACGCGGAGCGGATGCTGTCGGGCGGCGACCTCGTGGGTGTGTGGCCCGAGGGCTTCAAGGGCATCGGAAAGCCGTTCAGTGAGCGCTACAAGCTCCAGCGCTTCGGCCGTGGGGGGTTCGTGTCCGCGGCCCTGCGCACCGGCGTGCCCATCATCCCGCTCTCGGTGGTCGGCGCCGAGGAGATCTATCCCCTCGTCGGCAACGTCCCCTCGCTGGCGCGCCTCCTGGGTGTCCCCTACATCCCGATCACACCGTTCTTCCCGTGGCTCGGACCGCTCGGGATGGTGCCACTGCCCTCGAAGTGGATCCTGGAGTTCGGCGAGCCGATCCGCACCGACTCCTACGACGCCGCCGAGGCCGAGGACCCGATGCTCGTCTTCAACGTCACCGACCAGGTGCGCGAGACGATCCAGCACACGCTCTTCGACCTGCTGCGCGAGCGCGACGGCGTCTTCAGCTAGACCGGGTCGGGCCCACCCGGTCAGGGGAGCAGCGAGCCGGTCGTGCCACCGAGCGTGCCGGTCACCTCGCCGATGAGGCCGCCCGTCGCGTTGTCGAGGCCGGTGGTGAGGCCGCCGAGCGCCCCACCGGTGACCCCGTCGAGCTGGTTGGCCAGGTCGGTCGTCGTGTCGGTGACGCCCTGGGTGAGGTCCGTGACCTTGCCCGGGCCCTTCGTCGGTTCGGGCTTGGTCGGGTCCGGCTTCGTGGGATCGGGCGTGGTCGGGTCGGGGACCACGCCGGGCGTCGTGCTGGGTGTCGGCAGCGGAGCCTCGGGGGACTGGAGCGCTTCGGGGACCGTGATCCCCTCGACGTCCTGGCCGGACACGGGTGCCGCCTCCAGCGTCAGGTCGTCGCTGTCGAGGCCGGTGAGCAGGTCGGGCGCGGCACTGCTGAGCAGGAAGTCGGGGGTCGCGGTGATGCCGCCCGAGCACGCCGGGCAGGCGCCGTCGAGCTCGAGGTCGAGGTCGGTGAGGGTGCGACCGGCCGCGAGCAGCTCGTCGCGCGCGCTGGAGGGGAGCTGGGACTGCAGGGCGGTGAGGCGCTCCATGCTCGTGGCGGTGAAGTCGCGGGCGCCCTGCACGTCCTGCGTGGGGCCGCCCGCGTCGAAGGCCGAGAGCAGGCTGCGGACGCCGTTGCTGGACTGCTCGGTGAAGGCGTCGAGGGTGTCGGGGACGAGGCGGTCGGTGCCACCGGTGCCTGCCGCGATCTCCTCGAGCTCGTCGAGGCGGGTGCCGGCCTGGGCGAGGAGGGTGCGACCGCGGGCGGCGTCGTCGGAGGCGAGGCGCACCTGGGCCGACTCGATGCCGCGCTTGACGCCGTAGAGCGACTCGCCGGGCAGTGCGGTCTGCGCGCCGACGGCCATGGTGGCGGTGGCGCCGACGAGCGCGGCGCCACCGAGCAGGGTGGCCACGCCGCGCCGGCGTCGGCTCGAGGCGACCGGCATCGCCAGGCGGGCGGAGGCGGTGGGCTGGCGCACGAGGACGGCGTCGGCCTCGGCCATCAAGCGCTCGCGCAGCGAGCTCACGAAGTCGGGGCGAGGCGACGCCTCGGGGAAGGCGCGCAGGTCCGACACGACGTCCAGGAGCGCAGCGAACCGCGCCGCGTCGCGCTCGGTGAGCGGGGTGTCGGGGCCCCGGGAGAGGAGTGCCTCGAACTCGTCGGCACGTCGGTGCGCCGAGAATGGGCCTGTCATGGCGCGCGTCCAATCTCACTGCTGGCGGGTGCTCCCACGAAGTCCAACGGTCGGGACGAGGCAGGGGTTACGGGCGGGGTCACAGGTCTCTCAACCCCTCCGGCAGCAGCTTGGCCAGATTGCGTACGCCACGCAGCTGGAGCTGCTTCACGGCGCCGTCCGAACGCTCGAGGGCCAGCGCCGTCTCGGCGATCGACAGGCCCTGCATGAACCGCATGATGAGGCACTCGCGCTGCTCGGTCGGGAGCTCGGTGAGGGCGGTGAGCAGCACCTCGTTGGTCAGCCCCGCGAGCACCGCGCCCTCCGGGCCCTCCTCGGCGTTGTCGTGCGGCGACATGTCCTCGGTGGTCATCTCCAGGCGGGTGCGACCGGCCTTGAAGTGATCGGTGGTGAGGTTGCGAGCGATGGTCATCAACCAGGCGCCGAAGTCCTTGCCCTGCCAGCGGAAGCCGTTCATGCTGCGCAGGGCCCGGAAGAACGTGTCCGACGTCAGGTCCTCGGCGAGCACCTGGGAGCGGGTGCGGTAGTAGAGGAAGCGGTAGACCGAGGCCTGGTAGTGGTCGTAGAGCAGGCCGAAGGCGTCCTTGTCGCCGGCGCGGGCCAGCTCCACCAGCGCGATCAGGCGCTCACGCTCGGCCTCGTCGACCTCGGACGAGGCTGCCTGGTCCTCGTCGCCCACCGGACCGGAGCCCGACGAGCCCGACGAGCCCGACGAGCCCGACGAGCCGGC
The DNA here is from genome assembly GCA_038259535.1 of Propionibacteriales bacterium. Lineage (GTDB taxonomy): Bacteria > Actinomycetota > Actinomycetes > Propionibacteriales > Nocardioidaceae > Nocardioides. The sequence goes on from JBBSOR010000016.1 coordinate 36,731, forward strand.
GCGACCGGCACCCCCGGCGGGGCGGGCGGCCGAGCCGGGCACGGTGGTCTCGGCCATGAGGATGCTGGGGGAGAGGACCGGGTGAAGGAGGGCGGCCGAGACCGCGCGCCGGAGCGCGTCGAGCCCCTCCTCGAAGGCATGCTCGAGGTCCTCTGATGACCGCATGCGGTTTCCTCCCCGGTTGCAGCACCCCCACGATAAGTGGACCCGGGGCTCCTGTGAACCCGTTCCGTAACTTTGAGTTACAGCCTCAGACGGAGTGGTTGCGTCCGCGCACGCTGACGCCCGCGGCGACGGCACCGGAGACCGCGCCGGCGACGGCAGCGACGACCAGGCCGGCCCGGGCCGCCTTGCGACCCGTGCGGTAGTCGCGGATCCGCCAGCCGTTGGCCCTGGCGTGTGCGCGCAGCCGGGCGTCGGGGTTGATCGCGCACGGATCACCCACCAGCGAGAGCATCGGCAGGTCGTTGCTGGAGTCGGAGTACGCCGAGCAGCGCGCCAGGTCGAGACCCTCGCGGGCCGCCAGCGCCTTGATCGCCTCCGCCTTCGCCGGTCCGTGCAGCAGGTCGCCGACGAGCTGACCGGTGTAGACGCCGTCCACGTGCTCGGACACCGTGCCCATCGCCCCGGTGAGTCCGAGCCGCCGGGCGATGATGCTGGCGATCTCGATCGGGGCGGCGGTGACCAGCCACACCCGCTGGCCCTCGTCGAGGTGGATCTGGGCGAGGGCGCGGGTGCCGGGCCAGATCCGGTGGGCCATCGCCTCGTCGAAGATCGCCTCACCCAGCTCCTCGAGCTCGGCCGTGGTGTGGCCGGCGATGAAGGACAGGGCCGAGGCCCGGGCCTCGGCCACGTGCTCGGGGTCCTCGACGCCCACGATCCGGAAGTAGGCCTGCTTCCACGCGGCGCCGGCGATCTCGCGCGTGGTGAAGAACTTGCGGCGGTGCAGGCCGCGGGCGAGGTGGAAGATGCTGGCGCCCTGCATGACCGTGTTGTCGACGTCGAAGAAGGCTGCCGCGGTCGGGTCGCTGGGAGTCGTGAGCGCGCTCTCGACCTCGGCGGAAGCGGCTGCCGCCTCGCCGGCGAGGGCCGAGCGCTGCTGCAGGTTGAGCCGACGGGGACGCTCGGACCGGGTCACCTTGCAAGCCTAGCTGTGGAAAGATCCCCGCATGCCGCGCAACGACATCTCCGCCTTCGTGGCCGAGGCTGCCGCGGACGTGCCCGATCGGCAGGCCCTGGTCGAGTCCGGCGGACGCACCCTCACCTGGTCCGGCCTGGAGGACGAGGTCGCCCGGATCGCCACCGGTCTCGGCTCGCGGGGCATCCGCGCGGGTCAACGGGTGATGATCGTGGTCGGCAACCGCATCGAGTTCGTCACCGCCTACCTCGGGGTGCTGCGTGCCCAGGTCGTCGCGGTCCCGGTCAACCCGCGCTCGGCCCCGGGCGAGGTCGCCCGGATGATCGCCGACTCCGGCACCCGGCTGGTCGTGGTCGACGAGACCGCGCTCGACGTCGTGCGCGCCGCGCTGGTGGACCTCGAGCGGATCGGTGGTGTCGTCGCCCCGACCGTCGTCGTCACCGGCGCCGAGCCCGGGGAGGGCGAGGTCGCCTTCGCCGCCCTGCGCGCCGACGTCGTACGGTCGGTGCCGCCGCTCCCGGATCCCGAGAAGCTGGCCGCCCTCCTCTACACCAGCGGCACCTCCGGGCGACCGCGGGCCGCGATGCTCAGCCATCGGGCGCTGCTCGCCAACATCGAGCAGGTCGCGGCCGTCGAGCCGCCGATGATGCACGGGGACGACGTGGTGCTCGGCGTGCTGCCGCTCTTCCACGTCTATGGCCTCAACGCCGTCCTGGGCGGGGTGCTGCGCCACCGCGCGCGGCTGCTGCTCGTCGAGCAGTTCGAGCCGCAGGCGGTCCTGGACCTGATCGACGACGAGGCGTGCAGCGTGGTCCCGATCGCGCCTCCCGTCTTCGCCCACTGGCTGCCCGACGAGCACCTCAAGGAGCGGCTCGGCCCGGTCCGGCTGGTGCTCTCCGGCTCCGCGCCGCTCGCGCCCGCGGTCATCGAGGAGTTCACCTCGATCACCGGGATCCCGGTGCACCAGGGCTACGGCCTGACCGAGGCCTCGCCCGTCGTCACCAGCACGCTCTGCAGCCAGGCCAACCAGCCCGGCTCGGTCGGCGCGGCGCTGCCCGGCATCGAGCTGCGCCTCGTCGACGAGACCTACCACGTGGTCGAGGGGGAGGACCCGGGCGAGATCCAGGTCCGCGGTGCCAACCTCTTCAGCGGCTACTGGCCGCTCGGGGTCGACGGACCGGATGCCCACGGCTGGTACGGCACGGGTGACGTCGGCTTCCTCGATGCGACCGGCGACCTGTTCCTGGTCGACCGGGTCAAGGAGCTGGTCATCGTGAGTGGGTTCAACGTCTACCCCAGCGAGGTCGAGGACGTGATCCGCGAGGTCGAGGGCGTCATCGACGCGGCGGTCATCGGTGCCCCCGATGCGGAGACCGGCGAGAGCGTCGTGGCGTACGTCGTCGCGCGCGACGGTGACCCCGTCGGCCTCGAGGCGGCCGTTCGCGCCCACGCGTCCGAGCGGCTTGCGCGCTTCAAGCAGCCCGCCCGCATCGAGGTGGTCGACGCGCTGCCCCTGACGGTCACCGGCAAGGTCCAGAAGGGACGGCTGCGAGGGATCGAACGGCGACGCATCGACGGGCTGATCGAATGACCGTCCCGGCCGACGCCCGCGTCACCCTCTACTCCCGGCCCGGCTGCCATCTCTGCGACGCCGCTCGCGTGGTCGTGGCGCGGGTCTGCGCCGATCTCGGTGAGCAGTGGGAAGAGATCGACATCGACGCGGACGGCGACCTCGCCGACCGCTTCGGTGACGAGGTCCCGGTGACCTTCGTCGACGGGCGACAGCACGACTACTGGCGGGTGGACGAGCAACGGCTGCGAGCGGCCCTCGGATGAGCGCGGGTTCGCGGGTGCTGCTGGTGTGGCAGGCGGTGGCGCAGCTCGAGGGCGTGGCCGATGAGCTTCTTCGACGAGCTGGTGAGATGCCGAGCCGGACGGGCCGCGTACTCGCCCGAGGCGCTCCTGTGCAAGTCGAGCGACCCCCGCCCCGGGTGTGACTTCTCACATGTGCTAGCCGACCCTCGTCTCGTTTTGTTCTCCCGTTCACAAACTCCTACAGTGGCGGGGTCCACGCGAGGTTCGCGGGACTGGAAAGAAGCAGCTGTGACCGCACGGACCCCCGACTCCGCCCGGGACATTCCCGAGGCAACTGTCGCCCGGCTTCCCGTGTACCTGCGTGCCCTGACCGGCTTTGCCGAGGGCGGCACGACCACCTGCTCCAGCGAGGAGCTGGCGGTCTCCGCCGGCGTCAACAGCGCCAAGCTGCGCAAGGACCTCTCCTACCTCGGCAGCTATGGCACCCGGGGTGTCGGCTACGACGTGGAATACCTCCGCTACCAGATCGCCCGCGAGATCGGCCTGACGCACGACTGGCCCGTGGTCATCGTCGGCATCGGAAACCTCGGCCACGCGCTCGCCAACTACTCCGGGTTCCGCAGTCGCGGCTTCCGCGTGGTCGCACTGCTCGACGCCGACCCGTCGCGCAAGGACGAGGTCGTCGCCGGCCTCGACGTCCGCTCCTTCGAGGAGCTCGAGTCCATCGTCGCCGAGCACGCCGTCTCCATCGGCGTGATCGCGACGCCCGCCATCGCCGCCCAGGCCGTTGCCGACCGGATGGTCGCCAGCGGCATCACGAGCATCCTCAACTTCGCCCCGACGGTGCTGTCGGTGCCGGACGGCGTCGGCGTGCGCAAGGTGGACCTGTCCATCGAGCTGCAGATCCTCGCCTACCACGAGCAGCGCAAGTCCGTGGCTCCCGCCTCGGAGGACGCCTCATGAGCGTGCTCGTGGTGGGGATCTCCCACAAGTCGGCCCCCGTCGAGCTCCTCGAGAGGCTCGCGCTCGACCCCGACGCCACCCACAAGCTGCTCGCCGACGTCGTCGCGGGTGAGCACGTCACCGAGGCCACCGCGATCGTCACCTGCAACCGTCTCGAGGTCTACGCCGAGGTCGACCGCTTCCACGGCAGCGTCGAGGACCTGTCCGGCCTTCTTGTGGCCCGCGCCGAGCAGTCCACCGAGGTGCTCCTGCCGCACCTCTACGTCCACTACGACGAGGGCGCGGTGTCGCACCTGTTCCAGGTCGCCGCCGGGCTCGACTCGATGGTGGTCGGCGAGGGCCAGATCCTCGGCCAGACCCGCGACGCGCTGCGGATCGGCCAGGAGCACGGCACCGTGGGTCCGGCCCTCAACACCCTCTTCCAGCAGGCCCTCCGGGTCGGCAAGCGGGCCCACGCCGAGACCGACATCGACCGGGCGGCCCCGTCGCTGGTCAGCGCCGCCCTGGAGCGCAGCACGGTCCCCGTCGCGGGCGCGCGGGCCGTCGTCATCGGCGCCGGTGCGATGGCCTCCCTCGCAGTGGCCCACCTCTCCCGGGGCGGCGCGGAGCGCGTCGCGGTGCTCAACCGCACCGCGTCCAACGCCGACCGGCTCGCTGCCGAGTATGCCGCGACGTCACTGCCGATGACCGCCCTCCTCGACGAGCTGTCCGGCGCCGACCTGGTGATCTCCTGCACCGGCGCCCCCGACCCGCTGGTCCGCCTCGCCGACGTGGTCTCTGCCCGCGGCAGCAGCGACCGGCCGCTCACCGTCATCGACCTCGCCCTGCCGCACGACGTCGATCCCTCGGTGGCCGACCTGCCGGGTGTCGAGCTGGTCAACCTCACCGGCCTCGGCGACGAGCTGCGCGGCCTCGAGGCCACGGCCGGTGTCGACGACGTACGCACCATCGTCGGGCAGGAGATCACCGCCTTCCTCGCCGTCCGTCGCCAGGCGAGCGTCACGCCCACCGTCGTGGCCCTGCGCTCGATGGCCACCGCCGTGGTGGACGCCGAGATGACCCGCCTGGCCGCACGCCTGCCGGCCCTGGACGACGTGACCCGCGCCGAGGTCCTCCAGACGGTCCGCCGGGTCGCCGACAAGCTGCTCCACGAGCCGACGGTGCGCGTCAAGGAGCTCGCCGACGCCGAGCCGGCCGTCTCCTACACCGCCGCGCTGGCGGAGCTCTTCCGCCTCGACCCCGACGCCGTGGACGCGATGACGCGGGCGGAGGGCAAGCAATGAGCCCTGCCCCTGCCCCTGCCCCCGCCCTGCGCCTCGGCACCCGCGCCTCCGCGCTCGCCACCACGCAGTCCGGCCTCGTCGCCGAGCTGATCCGCAAGCAGCTGGGCCGCGAGGTCGAGCTGGTCGAGGTCTCGACCGAGGGTGATCGCAGCGCGGCGCCCCTGGCCTCGATGGGCGGCACCGGCGTCTTCGTCAGCGCATTGCGCGACGCCCTGCTTGCCGGTCGGGTCGACGTCGCCGTCCACTCCCTCAAGGACCTTCCCACCGCGCCCGCCGAGGGGATCTCGCTCGCCGCGGTCCCGCTGCGCGAGGACCCGCGCGACGTCGTGGTCGCCCGCGACGGCCTGACGCTGGGGGAGCTGCCGGTCGGCAGCCGGCTCGGCACCGGGTCCCCGCGTCGGGTGAGCCAGCTCGAGGCACTCGGGCTGGGCCTGTCGCTGCAGGGCATCCGGGGCAACGTCGACACCCGCATCCGCAAGGTCCACGAGGGCGAGGTCGACGCGGTCGTCCTCGCGCGCGCCGGGCTCGCGCGGCTCGGCCGCCTCGACGAGGTCACCGAGGTCCTCGACCCGCTCCAGATGCTCCCAGCGCCCGGCCAGGGTGCGCTCGCGATCGAGTGCCGCTCCGACGACACCGAGCTGGTCGCCGCGCTGGCGCGGCTGGAGGATCCGGCCACCCGTGCGGCGGTCACCGCCGAGCGCGCCGTGCTCTCCGCCCTCGAAGCCGGCTGCTCCGCGCCGCTGGGGGCGTTGGCTGAAGTTGTCGAAGGTGAGGACGGTGAGGAACTGTGGCTACGAGCCGTGGCCCTCTCCGAGGACGGCGTCCTCTCCGTACGCATGAGCAGCACCGGCCCGGTCGACGAAGCCGAGGCCCTCGGAACACGCCTCGCGAGCGACATGCTCGACGAGGGAGCAGCAGACCTGATGGAAGCACCACCAGTGAGGAATCAGCACGCATGACGCGAGTACAGACCCCGCAGGCAAGCACCACCAACCCGGGTTGGGTGTCGTTCGTCGGCAGTGGACCCGGAGATCCCGGTCTGCTGACCGTGCGCGCCGTGGAGCTCATCGAGAGCGCCGAGGTCATCGTGACCGAGGCGCCGGAGCACGCCGACCTGGTCCGCACCGTGCTCGGACTCCGCGAGGACGAGACCGGCCCGGAGATCGTCGACGGCGGCTTCGGTGAGGACGGCCAGCCGCTGACCCACGCCGCGCGCGCCAAGGTCGTCGTACGCCACGGCAAGAAGCAGCGCGTGGTCCGCCTGATGGTGGGCGACCCGTTCCTCTATGCCTCCGGCCCCGAGGAGGCGCAGGCCTGCGTGAAGGCCGCCGTCGGCTTCGAGGTCGTCCCGGGTGTCTCCTCGGTGAGCGCGGTCCCGGCCTACGCCGGCATCCCGCTGACCACCAAGCGCCACCGCGAGATGTGCGTCGTCACGTGCGGCGAGAAGGTCGACTGGAGCGCCTACGCCGACGACCGCACCCTCGTCCTGCTCTCCGGCGTGGGCAGCATCGGCGAGACCGCCGCGGCCCTCATCGCCGCCGGTCGCTCGCCCGAGACGCCGGTCGCGATGACCCGCGTCGGCACCACGACCGAGCAGCAGACCCTCGTCTCCACCCTGGCCGACATCGCCGCAGACGTCCGCGCCGCCCGCATCGCCCCGCCGGCGATCACGGTCATCGGCGACGTGGTCGACCTGCGCCGGACGCTGTCGTGGTTCGAGACCAAGCCGCTCTTCGGCTGGCGTGCGCTGGTGCCCCGCACCAAGGAGCAGGCCGGGTCGCTGTCGCGCCGGCTGCGCGACTACGGCGCCGTGCCCGAGGAGGTGCCGACCATCTCCGTCGAGCCCCCGCGCAACCCCCTCCAGATGGACAAGGCCGTGCGCGGCCTCGTCGAGGGCCGCTACGAGTGGATCGCCTTCACCTCGGTCAACGCGGTCAAGGCAGTGCGTGAGAAGTTCGAGGAGTACGGCCTCGACGCCCGTGCCTTCTCCGGCCTCAAGATCGCCGCGGTCGGCGACAAGACCGCGCAGGCCATCGCCGCGTGGGGCCTGCGAGCCGACCTGGTGCCGTCGGGCGAGCAGTCCGCGGCCGGTCTGCTCGAGGAGTGGCCCCCCTACGACGAGATGCTCGACCCGATCAACCGGGTCTTCCTGCCGCGTGCCGACATCGCGACGGAGAACCTCGTCGCCGGCCTGATCGACCTCGGCTGGGAGTGCGACGACGTCACCGCCTACCGCACGGTGCGCGCCACGCCGCCGCCGGCGCCGGTGCGCGACGCGATCAAGACCGGCAAGTTCGACGCCGTGGTCTTCACCTCGTCCTCGACCGTGCGCAACCTCGTCGGCATCGCCGGCAAGCCGCACCCGTCGACGATCATCGCCGTCATCGGCCCGGCCACGGCCAAGACGGCAGAGGAGCACGGCCTGCGGGTCGACGTGCTCGCCCCCACTCCCGACGTGGAGGTGCTGGTCGACGCGCTGGCCGACTTCGGCGCGACGCGACGCCTGGCGATGCTGGAGAGCGGCGAGCCCGTGACCCGGCCGAGCGAGCGCACCGCCTCGGGCCGTCGCAAGGCGCGGGCCAAGTAGTCATGACCGAGGAGCACCGGGAGCTGGAGACCCCGCTCATCCGACCGCGGAGGCTGCGGCGCACGCCCGCCCTGCGGCGGATGGTCGCGGAGACCTCGGTCGTGCCCAGCTCCCTGGTGCTGCCGGTGTTCGTCCGCGAGGACCTCGCCGAGCCGCGCCCGATCTCCTCGATGCCCGGCGTGGTGCAGCACTCGCGCGACTCGCTCAAGCGGGCCGTCGCCGAGGCGGCCGAGCTGGGTCTGGGTGGCGTGATGCTCTTCGGCATCCCCGCGCACAAGGATGCGACCGGCTCGGGCGGCATCGACCCCGGCGGCGTGCTCAACCTGGCGATCACCGACGTGGTCGCCGAGGTGGGCGACCAGCTCACCGTGATGTCGGACCTGTGCCTCGACGAGTTCACTGACCACGGTCACTGCGGTCTGCTCACGCCCGACGGCGAGGTCGACAACGACCAGACCCTGGCGGCCTACGCCCAGATGGCGCTCGCGCAGGCAGCGGCAGGCGTCGACATGGTCGGTCCCAGCGGGATGATGGACGGGCAGGTCGCCGTCGTGCGCCAGGCGCTCGACGCCGCTGGCCACAGCCACGTCTCGATCATCGCCTACTCGGCGAAGTACGCCTCCGCGTTCTTCGGTCCCTTCCGTGAGGCCGTCGACTCCTCCCTCGAGGGTGATCGCCGCACCTACCAGCAGGACCCCGCCAACGGGATCGAGGGCGTCCGTGAGGCCCTCCTCGACGTGGAGCAGGGGGCCGACATCGTCATGGTCAAGCCGGCCATGGGCTACCTCGACGTCGTACGCCGGGTGCGCGACGCCGTCGACGTGCCGGTGGCCGCCTACAACATCTCCGGCGAGTACTCCATGGTCGAGGCCGCCGCCGCCCGCGGCTGGATCGACCGCGAGGCCGCCATCGTCGAGCCCCGCCCCTCGACCCGCCGGGCCGGCGCCGACGTCACGCTGACCTCCGGGGCGGCCGAGCCCGCCCGCCTGCTCCGCCGCTGACCGCAGGTCGCCCGGGCGGGGAGGCTACGGCGC
>JBBSOR010000017.1:0-42993 GCA_038259535.1 Propionibacteriales bacterium
CCGGTGCGCCCGGCGCGGCCAGGTCACCGACCAGCGACCGGGCGCGGGCCACGGCCCGGGCCACGGGGTCGGCTCCGGGCGGTGGCGGCGAGGACGCCGTCGCCTCCGCGGCGCTGCCGGGGCGAGCGGCGAGGAGCGCGAGGGCGGCCGTGACCACCGCCGGCACGGGGACGGGCGTGGTGCTCGCTGCCAGCGCCCGCAGCGCCACGCGGAGTGCCTCGGCTACCAGCGGTTCGCCGGGGCCTCTGTCCAAGGTGGGCTCGGCGTACGGGCCCACGAGCGCGACGGCGGCGGCCAGCTCGGCGGTCGTGCCGGGGTCTCCCTCCAGTACCAGCGTCACGGTCAGCGCGGCCTGGGTCGCCGGCGACCAGCCGGCGACGACACCGTCGGCGGCGCCGGCCGCCGCGCCCCGGCGGACGAGCCGGGCCAGCAGCACCGGGCGCTGGCGGACCATCTCGGCGGTGGCCCGCTCGGCGGGCAGGTGGTCGAGCGCGGCCAGGTCCTCGAACGGCCAGGCGGGCAGCTGGGCCAGGCCTAGACGCCGGGCGAGGTAGTCCGCCACGTAGTCGTCGTGGTCGGCCCAGGTCACCACGTCCCCGGTCCCCGAGACCAGGGCGTCGCGCAGCAGCCCCGCGATCCGGTCAGCGAGCCGCTCGGCGAGGCTATCGACGGCCACGCCCAGGTCGAGCGCGACGTGCAGGTGGCGGATGCGGACGACGTCGTCCCGCCCGTCGAAGAGGGACTCGGTGGCGCGCCCCAGGGCACGGGGCAGTTCGGTCCCCAGGGCGGCGTCGAAGGCCGACCTGATCTGCTGTGCCGCCTGCTGGCCGCCCAGCACGTGGCACCGGTTGGCCAGGCGGCCGATCTCGACGCGGTGCTCGGTCGGGTCGCCGGTGATGGCGGGGACGAGGGGCGGCACGGCGACCTCGACTAGCGGTGGTGCACGGTCGGCAGGCAGAACCGGCAGCCGTCGACGGCGACGTACCCGGCAGCGCGCGCTGCCGCGATGGCCTCGTCCGGCGAGGCGAGCTCACCCAGCTCGACCCGGTTGCGGGGCTGGGTCCGCAAGAAGCACCCGTCGAGGTGCAGCTCGTGGTCTCCGTTGGGCTGGGCCACCCGGTTCACGAAGTAGCGCGACAAGCAGGTGCGCCGCACGATCCAGTCCTGCAGCACCTGGGTCGGGAGCAGGGCACGGCGGCCGAAGGTGCTGAAGCCGACCACGTCACCCAGTACCGCCAGCTGCCCGAGCACGACGAAGTCGGCTTCGGGGCCGGGCAGCTCGGGCATCGGCATCAGTGTGGCGTCCCCGCTGAGACCGAGCGTGCCGCAGGCGATCTCGTCCACCGTCTGCGGGTCGAGCGTGGTGGTGTGGCTCTCGGGGAGCTCGCAGAGCAGCTCCAGACGCACGCCCGAGCACCGTCGGGTCGGGTGCAGCGCGTTGGCAGGGTGCCGACATCCCGCGGCAGCACCGGCCCGCGCGGCCGAGCTGTGGCTAGTCGGCCGGGCGACCAGCCAGCTGATCAGCGGAGCAGGTTCGCCCTCCTGCCCGTCGTCCCCGGGGTGCCCGTCGTCCGGCGGGTCCAGGGAGCAGCGCTCGGCATCGCCGCAGCAGGCCAGCACCGCCTCCCGGATCCGGTCAATGGCGAGGTCGGCGGCGAGGTAGACCTCCGTCCCGGTCGGGGTGATGGCGTAGCCGCGGACGACGCTCAACGTGTCCCCCTCGACCGTCGGGATCAACCCGGCCACCACTCCCCAGCCGTGCAGGAGCAGGTGTGCCCGGGCCAGCTCGGCGTCGCGGCTGGTGCGGTCGAGGGTGAGGTCCTCGGCGAGCACCAGCTGTCGGGGGAAGTAGAGCGGGGAGACCACCCCGTTGCTGGACTCGATCAGCGGTGGGCACCCGTGGTCGACCTGGTGGGCTGTGGTGGTGGACATCGCACGTCCTCAGTTCTCGGAGGTGAACCAGCTGCGGAAGGTGCCGCCGGGAGCCGAGGCCCCGGTGGGCAGCCGGCCGGCGAGGTTGGTGCCGTCGACGGCCAGGGAGCTGCGGTCGGTCACGAAGTCGGCGTAGAGCACCAGGCGGAAGACCGCGAGCGTCTCCTGGGCGGAGTCAGGCAGGTCTGCGGTGAACACGACGCCGTCCACGAGCTCGGAGTCGGTGGTCTCCCACTCCTCCAGCAGCGTGCCACTGATCGACGTCGCCCGGATCGGGGTGGCCGTCAACGCCAGGGTGAGCCACTGCTGGCGGCGGGCGTCGAGGACGTCGAGCTCCGCCAGCGCGCTGGACTTGCCCAGGGTGGCGCTGGTGATGCTCTCGCTGGTGACCGGCTCGCCGAAGGCGATCGCGATGCCGAACCGGGCGAGCACGTCGTGGATCGGGATCGAGCCGCCGGCGATGTCGGGGTAGCGCTCGCCGTGCACCCAGGAGGCGGCGATGATGGGGATCCCGGTGACCGGCTCGGTCCCGCCGGCTTCCGGCTCGGGAAGCCGCAGGCGCAGGATGCGGTCGTCGCCGGGTGAGGCCGGCTCCTCGATCTCGGCCTCGGGCTCGGTGATGTCGGCGTACTCGAGGGTGACCTCGTCGATGCTGAGACCGTCGGTGCCGTTCTCCCCGTGGGTCCCGTTCAACCCGTCGGCCCCGTCGGTGCCGTCGGTGCCGTCGGTGCCGTCGAGCCCGGCGTCGCCGCGTGGTCCCGGCGGGCCCTCGGCGACGCCCTGGGCGACGATGCACTCCACGACCTCCTTCAGCGTGGCCGCTGACGGCACGATGGCGCGGTAGGTGAGGTTGTCGATGGCCAGGTCCGCACCCTCGGCGGCGTCGGCGTCGGCGTCGCGCAACCGCGGGCCGTCGCCCTCGTCGTAGACGTAGCCGGCGAGGTGGCCCAGGACGACGCCCTCATGGTCCTCGCCGCAGTCTGTGCAGCCGGCCAGCACGGTGGCGAACCTGGACGTGCAGTCGGACTCGCGGAGGTCGATCACCGCCACCAGCCCGCGGCCCAGGTCGGGCTCCTCGCCCTCGGGCGGGTGGGGCACCGGGTCGGGCTCGGGGTCGATGGCGACGTAGACCCGGCTGCCGTGGGCGTTCAGCGTCAGGCTGCGACCGGGGCCGTCGAAGCGGATCGTGTCGGCCGGGAGCGGGTAGGCCGTGGGCTGGCCGTCGGCCGAGACCGTCTTGACCGGGTCGAGGTCGACGCTGACGAAGCGGGTGAACCCGTCGGGGTCGGCCATCAGCAGGTAGGCCCGCAGATCGGTCGGTGCGACCGCCAGGTCGAGACCCTGCCCCTCGAGGAGGACTCCGCTGCCGGCCGGCTCGAGCCGCGCGCCCCCGTCGACCATGGCGTAGCGCAGGAGGCGTAGCGTGCCCCCGGCGGCCGGCTCGCGCGTGAGGACGTAGAGGTAGGCGTCGTCGTAGCTCCAGCAGACGGCCTCGACGCGTTCCTGGGCGCCGCGGCTGAAGCCGTCCGGACGGGCGTCGGTGGCGGTGAGGCCACCGCCGAGCGCCGTGGTCTCGATGACGTAGAGCCGCTCGTCGGCGCGGCCGACGGGGCTGGCCACGACCAGGAAGCGGCCGTCGCGGGTGAACTCCAGCATGCTGGCCCCGCGGCCGGCGGCGTCGTCCGGGCCGCCGAAGCCGTGGTCGAACGTCAGCTCCGCCGCCACGTCGGGCTGGGCCGTCGGGTCGTCCTCGAGCCAGGCGACCAGGTCGTCCTGGGAGTAGGTCCGCAGCACCGCCGCGCCGCTCTCGAGGTCGAGCACGTAGAGGGTCCCCGAGGTCGGCGATACCGCGATCCGGGGCCGCCGGCCACGGGTGCGCACGATGCCGGCGGGTGCGGTCGCCGCGGGACCGGTCAGCGCGTCGGCCCGCCACACCCCGACCCCGGTGAGGTCACCGACCTCACCGTCTGGGCTCTCGTAGCCGCCGCCGGCGACGAACACCCACCGCGCCTCGCGGGACGAGCCGGTGTCCGAGGCGGTGCCCGGGACGCCCAGGACGGCCGGCAGCTCGTGGGTCTCCATGTCGTAGCAGTAGGTGTTGGAGCCGGTGGGGTCGTCGACCGCGATCTGGACGAGGTCCTCGCCGTTGTTGACGTGCAGGGCGGTCGGCCGGCCGGCGTCGTAGGAGAAGGAGTGCACCCAGTCGAAGGCGGCCTCGGCCGGCATCGGGATCTCGGCGAGGTCGTCGGGAGCCCTGGCCGAGAGCATGAAGCGGTGGCCCTCGGCGATCCGGCCGAACTCCGTGCCCTCCGGTCCGTCGCAGGTCGGCAGCATCAGGGGCACCGGCTCCGCGCCGCTGTCGCAGCGGGCGATCGAGATCAGCAGGTGGTTGGTGCCGTCGAGCAGGGCCTGCAGGTCGGGGTCGGCCTCGATCGCCTCCCGGACCCGCACCAGGGTGCGTTCGGGCACGACGATCTCCTGACCGCAGCAGTCCAGCGCGAGGCCGGGCTCGCAGACGACGAACTCGCGGCGGCACTGCTCCGAGGGGTGCTCGATCAATCGCAGGCCGCACACGGTGCCGGTGCCGTGCAGGTAGGCGTTGTGCATCTGCCGGTGACCCCGCCCGTAGTCCTGCTCGGCGATGAAGTCGCGGCTGAGCAGGAACTTGCCGTCGAAGTAGTTGTTGCGGACCGGCTGGTGCAGTCCGCAGGGAACGCAGGACTCCGTGCAGTCTTCTAGCATGTCGGGCCTCCGGTGCCGGTGGTGCTAAGCGGGTGCGGGTAGTGCACGAGGGCCGTGGGGCGCGGGGGCCCGACGGCGAAGGAGTGGTCGAGGCGGCTGTCGTCCAGGGGTCCGGCGCCGTAGGAGGTCAGCGTCATGTCGACGCCGAGGGTGGACTGCGCGGCGATCTGCACCCCGGGATCGACCAGGTGCAGCCGATAGCGGGTGTGGGCGGGGATGCTGGCCTCGATCAACCGCTCCAGCACCGGGCGCCGGTCCGCGTCGACGACGTAGGACGGCAGCACGATGGTGAAGGAGTGCGCACGGGGGCCCGGGTCGAGCGCGACGCCGCCGATCATCAGCAGCTCGGGCTCCGCGGGCAGCCGGAAGTGCTCGATCACCTGCGGCAGCGCACCGCTCAGGCCGGTGTGCCACTGGAGGATCCGCTGGAGCCCGGCCACGGTGCCGCGCATCCGGAAGTAGGGCACCGCGCCGGCGACCATCTCGCGGCGTACCTCGGTCGGCCACGAGGCGTCGAAGTCGAGGTCGAACCATGCCCCCAGCCAGGACAGGAACTCCTCGGGCACGTCCCCGGGGTCGAAGAGTGCGGCGATGTCGCGGTTGACCGCGGTCACCTCGGCGAAGATGGTGTCGAAGTAGCTGAGGAACTGGTCGAGGAAGCGGGCGCTCTCGGGGTCCTGGTGGAGCGGCGCCGGGAGGTACCGCATCGCGCTGCGTCGCGGACCGAAGACGTCGAGCTGGCTGATCGTCGGCGAGACGGTGCCGTCACCGCTCAGCTCGACCCGGATCCACAGGTAGCGACCGGGGTCGCTCTGCACCAGCACCTCGGGGACGTCGCCGGGCTCGATCGCCAACGGGGCCGACCACCGCTCGGTCGGCACCGCGGCCAGGCGGTCGAAGGCGATCGCGACGTCACTGGTCAGCGTGCTGAGGACCAGGCGGGTGGTCGCCGGCAGCGTGGCGCTCAGCGTCAACCGGTCCCAGGCGAACCCGGTGCGGCCGCCGTCCAGGGCGGTGGTGGTGACCGAGCCGTAGCGCGGCACCTCGACCCGCCGCGGCAGCGCGACCAGCGGCAACCCGGTGCCGTCGAGCCGGCCGTCGCCGCTCAGCGGGAGCCCGGGCAGCCGGAGCGGTTCGTGGCCGGGCAGCGCAGGGTCGGCCCAGGTCGGCACCGGCCCGTCGACCAGCAGCGGCGGCGGGGTGACGGCGACCTCGCCCGGCCGCAGGTCCGGACCGAGCACGCGGCCGTTCTCGTCCAGCGCGACCGCCTGGCCGCTGTCGAGGACCCACACCACGGGCGACCGCACGGGCCGCCGGCCGCAGCCCCTCTCCCCGCACCCGTCACCGCACCCGTCACCGCACCCGCACCCGCAGCCCGGTTCCGCGGCGGCGGCGACCAGGGCCGGCTGGGCGAGGTCGGCCCGCGGGAAGTGCAGGTCGCGTCGCCACTCGGGGTCGTAGCGGTGCACCGTGCCGGCCGGCTCGTCCCCCTCGGGCCCGAGGTCGGCCAGGTAGGCGCGCCCGGCGGGGTCGAAGCACACCGACTGCGGACGTCCGGGAGCCAGGTCGACGAGGTGGCGCAGCCGGGCGGTGGGGTAGGCAAGGACCAGGACGCGGGCGGCGCCCTCGTCGACGATCACCAGGTCGCCGGCCGGGCTGAGCGCCACGTCGACGGGGCGGACGAGCGTGTAGGGGTCGGCGGGTGGCCGCGGTCCGGCCCCGGGCACGAGGGGCTCCTCGGTCACCTCGGGCAACGCTCGGGCCGCCCACAGCGGGGTGAACGGCCAGCCGGGCGCGGCGCTCTCGGGTCGCGGCCCGGCGGCAGCGTCGGCCTGCGCCGACCAGATCACCCGGGCCTCCGGGTCGGCCAGGAACACCCGGCCCTCCGTGGAGATCGCCATCCCGCGAGGCAGGGTGCGGCCGCCGAAGGTGCCGAACGGCTCGGTCATCGAGATCGCACTGCGTCCGAAGATCGTCAGCTGGAGCGGGCGGTCGTCGTAGGGCACCTGGGGTCGGGACTCCCGCGGTCCGAGCGGCCAGCCCAGCCGGGCGTCGAAGCGGAAGTACGGCGGCAGCGTCGGCTTGACCGACACCGCCTCACCGACGGAGGCGGCCCCTGCCCTCGGAGCGCCGAGCAGCTCACTCATAGGCCGTCACCAGCTCGATCGCGTCGCGCGACAGCGCCGGCAGGTGCCCCTCGGCGATCGCGGCGATGTCGGTACCGGCATCGCCCACATCGCCGTCGACGGAGACCGCCAACCCCCACGCTCGGCGCACGCCGGGGACGGCGAGGATCCGCTCGTAGAGGTCGCCGTGGTAGACGTCCTGCCCCAGCGGCCAGCCGGTGCCGTCGTCTCCTCCGGTGAACGGGTCGAGGAAGGCCAGCAGCGCGTCATGGACCGCCGTCTGCACCGTGAACAGGTCGTGGTCGGAGCGCACGCTGACCCGCGCCGAGAGGTCGGTGATCGTGGCGTAGCGGGGGCCGGTGATGTGCAGCTCGGTGGTGATCAGCCGGCGCGGCTCCAGCCACCGGCAGATCGCCCGCTTCTGGTCCTCGTCGGGTTGCGGGGTGAGCCGGTCGCTGACCGGCAGCACCAGCAGGGTGACCGAGCCGTCCTTCTCCACGATGCTCTCGTCGGCGGCCACCGCGCGGCGAGCCAGCGCGAAGACCGAGTGCAGCGCGACGCCCGGGGTGCGCCGCGCGAGGTCCGCGAAGTCGGCGGCGCTGACCGCCCGGTCGCGCGTCCGCAGGTCGTGCGGGGCCCGCAGCTTCACCTCCTCCAGCGTCTCGCCGTCGTCGCCGTCGTGGGCGGCACGGAGGTTGGCCACGCCGGCCACGTCGCGCAGGCGGCCCTTGATCTTGCTGATCAGCCCGGCGCCGACGTTGCCGATCGCCCCGCCGCCCACGCTGTACCGGACCGCGGTGACCTGGGCGCCGGCCACCGGGATCCGACCGCGGCGCCCGTCTCCGAGGTTGATCCGGCCCGTCTGCGGGTCGAGGAGGTAGTGCGGGTCCGCCGGCCCGGAGCCGTGGAAGTCCTCGACGCGCACCCAGGCCGGGTCCTGGCCGTCCTCGAGAATCTCCAGCTCCAGGTCCGGCAACCCCGTCTCGGGGTGGATCAGCACCGGCGTCTTGGGCAGCGTGAACCGCTGGTCGGGTCGGGCGTTGGAGCGGCCCAGCCGGTCGTCGAGCCGGGTGGCCCGCTGGGTGGCCGGCACGGTGTTGAGGTGGAAGCCACGCAGCGCGGTCGGGGCCTCGACGCCGGCCGGCAGGGTGTCGAGCAGGGCGCGGACCCAGTACAGCGGCCGGTAGGCCAGGCTCCGGTGCGTCGGCAGCGCCGCGCCGTAGCCGGCGCTGATCGACAGCCAGTCCCCCAGCGTCAGCTCGGTCGGGTCCAGCACGTAGCCCGGGTCCTCGATGGTCGAGCCGGTGAGGAAGGGATCGGCCCCGCAGGCCGCGAGCTCGTCGACCTGGTCCGCGGTCGCGCCCATCGTCTCCCAGTGATCGGCCAGGCCCTCGACGATGTCGAGCGAGCCGACCTTGAGCTGCTCGGCCAGCTCGGCCTTGGTCTGCGGTGGACGCACCGCCCCGAAGCTCTCCCAGAAGTCGACGGAGAGCAGCATCGGGTCCAGCGGCCGAGCGGTCGGCGGCATCTCCAGCACCACGTGCCCCGAGCCGGACAACCCGCGCGTGCCGTCGGAGGAGACCGACAGCCGGGTCCAGCCGCTGTCATCGTCGTCCTCGAACAACGGGCCGCTGCCGTCGCCGGTGTAGACCTGCCAGTGCACGTGGTCGGCCGCCACCCCCGGGGACCCGGGGGTCGGGCATCGCAGGCCGAGCGGGCCGGTGACGATCGCGGGCTCGGCGCCGGGTGCGACCGCGTCCTCCGGCGGGGCCGGGTCGAAGACCCGCACCGCGTCGGTGTAGACGTCCAGCGGTCCGATCGGGAACCGGTCCTCGGCGTAGTCGCTGGGGTCGTCCTCCTTGCGGACCGGGCGCAGCAGCAGCCCGAGGTAGAGCGCCTGCGTGCCTGAGGCGTCGCCGAGGGGGTGGAAGGAGTGCGGCCACGCGGTGGCGTCGTCCTCGTAGGCGGTGACCAGCTGCCGGGTCTGCGCCCCGCTCACCTTCGGCACCCACACCGCACCGAGCGCGGCGTTCACCCCGGTCAGGGTGCGGTCGGTCTCGAAGGTCACCTCCTGGGTCAGGTCGGGGTCGTCGACGGCGACCTTGGTCTGGCGCGGGATGGTGACCACCATGGGGTCGGTGGTGGCGTCGAGCTTCTCCAGCGCGAACGTCAGCTCGGTGCGAGCCGGGTAGGGCGGTCGTGGCGTGACCCCCAGCAGGTCGAGGAACTTGATGTAGTTCAGCTCGGGCACCCGGTTGAGCTCGTAGAGGATGGTCTCGGTCATCCAGGCGTGCAGCTTGACCAGGGTCATCCCCGGGTCGCTGTCGTTGAAGTTGGTCCACAGCGGCGTGTAGCGCGGGATCCGGGCCCGCGCCTCACGGACCAGGTCCTCGAAGCGGCGGTTGTCGAGGACGGGGGCGGGAAGGTTCATCGCGGCGCTCCTCAGGCCAGGCCTTCAGTGATGTGGAAGGGGTAGACGAGGTTGTGCGCGGCGTTGTTGGCACGCACCCGGTAGTCGACCGACAGCAGTAGCACGGTCGGCGTGTCCGGCGGCGAGGTGGCGCTGACCTGCAGGACGTCGACCCGCGGCTCCCACCGAGTCAGCGCCTGGCGCACCTCGTCCATGATCGCGGCGCGGGTGGCGGGATCGTTGGGCCGGAAGACGTAGTCGTGGATGCCGCTGCCGAAGGTGGGCTCCATGACCCGGGACCGGCGCGGCGTGGCCAGGATCGTCCAGATCGCCTCCTGGATGGAGTCCTCCCCCGACGACCAGTCCAGGCCACCGCGGGCGTTGAGCCGCACCGGGAAGCGCCAGCCCTGGCCGAGGAACGCATCGGTGCTCATCGTTCAGTCCCCCACCAGCACGGTGGGCAGGCCAACCATGACCTGGCCCGGTGCGTTGTCGTTGTTCTGGCTGGTCCGGTCGAGCTGCCGCACGACCTCCACCCCCTCGGCCAGCACGGTGCCGGAGGCCGAGGTGAAGGTGCAGGCGCCAGCGAAGCTGCCCGAGGTGACTCCACCTCCGGAACCAGCCTCGTCGCCGCTCGAGGTCGCGATCCGGCTCGACTTCACGATGACCGGCTTGCCGCCGGCGTTAACCGTGGCCGCGGCGCCGGTGGCGTCGGCCAGCTGGGCGATGTTGGGGTAGGGCACCGGCACCATCGAGGGTCCGGCCGGGGTGTTGCACACGTCGGGGAAGGCCATGCAGATGCCCTCGATGCGGGCGACGGGGGCGGCCATCAGAATCCTCCCGCCCGGATCTGCACGGAACGGTAGGCGTCGGTCGGCTCGAGGTCGGCCGGCCACCGGCCACGCCAGCAGATCTCGGCGGTGAAGCTGTCGGGGCGGAGCACGAGGGTGTCGGGCACCAGGTCGGGGCGCGGCACGATGCGCCACCGCGGCGGTTCGTCCGGGCCATGGCCGCAGTAGACCCGCAGCCGCAGACCCATGCGCAGGTCGGGCAGCCGGGCGGCGATCGTCGCCGTGCCGGTGCCGGTGGCGTTGCCGAAGACCTCGACCGCGACTGCCGAGGGCAGGGGCGCGGTGTTGAGCGAGGAGGGCGTGTTGAAGCCCGGGGTCCGGCGGTAGGCGTTGCCGAGCGCGATCGTGTCGTCGTCCGCGGCGTCGTCGCGGCGGGGCTGCTCGTCGCGGCCCTGCCAGCCAAAGACGTTCCTGGCCACGTCGAACCGTGGGGCAGCGGGCGACTGGCGGCGCAGCCAGAGGTGCTCGTCGATCGCCACGGCCGCGTCGGCCACGCCGGCCATCCCCTCGACGACGACGTCGGTGCGCTCCTTGGCCAGGGCCAGGTCGGCCTCGCGCTGGAGGTCGAAGACCAGGTCGAGGTCGCCGTCGTCGACGATGTCGTCGACAAAGACCCGTTCCCCGTCGAGCATCAGGAACGCCCGCGGCGGATCGGCGGTGGTGTCGACGCCGAAGTCGCCGGCCGGGATGACGCGCGTGCCGTCCGGGTCGGAGTAGAGGTAGCGGCCCTGGTCGGCGAGCACCAGGTCGGCGGCGCTCGTGTCGGCGGCCGGCTCGAACCGGCGGACCCCGGAGCCGTCGTCGACGAGGTCGTAGGCGGCCTTGAGCACCACGGCCATCTCCTCGGCCTCGGTGCTGCCGTCGCTGAGCGTGCCCGCGAGCACGAGTGCGTCGAAGGTGCCGGCGGTGGGCAGGTCGATGAGCATCAGTTCAACTCCACCGTCGCGCCCTTGACGGCGCAGGTGCCGGCCGCCTCGACGGTGATCGCGCCCGCGGACGTGATGGAGATGCCGGAGGCGTCCATCACGATCTCGTTGTCGTTGCTGTCGCGGATGGTGATGCCGCTGTTGTCGCCGTCGATGAGCACCACCATGTTCTTGTCGCGCGAGGAGAGGATCCGCTCCTCGGGCTTGCTCGAGGCGGCCCCGGCCGCTGCGGCGGTGATGAAGCCGAGGACGAGGGGCCGCTTGCCGGCGTACCCGATCACAGCGACGTCGCCGACCTCCGGGGCGAACATCACCCCGCACTCGGGGCCGGCCATCGCGCTGGCCACCGAGATCCAGTCCGAGGTGACGCCGGGGGCGCGATCCAGGCGCTGCACCCGGGCGCGCAGGCCGGTCTCGTCGATCTCGACCTCCAGCACCCGACCGAGCGCCAACGGTCCCGCCGCGTCAGGCATCGAGCACCTCCTTGCGCGCCGAGAAGGTGGTGGTGTAGCCGGAGCCACCGATCGTGTGCGTGGTCTGAGTGAGCCGGTAGACCCCGTCGAAGCGGGCGCCGAGGCCCGTCATCTGCACCGTCGCGCCCGCACGCAGCGCCGGCAGTCCGATCGCGGCGCCGTTGCCGGTGATCAACTGGGCGGCCAGGTCGTTGAGGTGGCGGACGGCGGCCCGCTCGGCGTCGGCGGCGGTGCGGACGTCGTCGGGCTTGATGACGTCCTCGACCCCCCTGACCGCGGTGGACAGGTCGGCGGTGCCGCGGGGTCCGACCGCCGAGGGCGACAGCCCGACGTCGGCCCACGTCTTGCGGATCTCGCGGTTCTGGTCGTCACCGTCGGCGTCGGGGTCGCCCCAGCGCACCACCACAGCCTCGATCTGGCTCGCCGCCGAGAGCGCTGGGGTGAAGGAGATGAGCGTTCGACCCCACACGAACTCGACCACCGGGGCGGCCTGGCTGTCGGAGGGCCGGGCCAGCCACAGCGTCGGGGCGCCGGTGGGGTCCTCGGCCGGCACGGTGGTCAGCGACAGGCCGTAGCCCTGGGCGCGCTCGGCGACCTCGTCGTAGAGGGCACCCTCGACCTCGACGTTGTCCTGCGGCTCCCCCTCCTCCTCCAGCGTGGCCCAGCGCAGGTCGATGTCGTGCTCACGGCAGACCTGGTCGGCGACCTCCTTGGGGGTGCCGTCGTAGTTGCCCTCGACGCGGATCTTCTGCATGCCGCGCTGGAAGGCGTCCAGCGCCCGCACCCGGCAGGTGGGCGATCCGCCCGCCGGGAAGCTCGGCGCGATGCTGACCACCTCGCCCTTCATGATCAGCGGCAGCTCGCCCTGCTCGAGGTACCCCAGGTAGAGGCTGACCTGGGCGCCGGGCTCGAAGCTGGGCACCTCCGGGCCGCCGTCGTAGAGGGTGAAGGGGGTGCCGTTCTCGTCCCACGGACTCGAGTACCGCGGCCTCCGCGCCACCGGGTCCCAGTCGTTGAGGACGAACTCGAAGCTGTCGATGGCGGTCAGGTCGTCGGTCCAAGAGACCTCCAGCACGTCGGAGACGACCTCACGCCCGGTCTCGCGGCCGTCCAGCTCGATCCGGAACGCCGGGGTGAGGTACGCGGCGCCGTCCCGGTAGGTCTGCGTGGCGGTCATGGCGTCACCAGCGGGGGCAGCTCAAGGCGGGTGCCCGGGGCCAGGTCCCGGACGTCGGCGAGCGCGTTGTGCTCGGCGATGACCCGCCACTGGTGCGGGTCGGAGTAGGCGTCGTGCGCGATCAGCGGGAGCGTCTCCCCCTCGGCCACGACGTGCAGCCGGGTGTGGTCGGCGGACTGGTAGTTGATGGCCGCGACCTGCTGGGCGACGGTGACGTACTGCTTGAGCGCCAGCGTCACGGTGGCGCGCAGCGGCTTGCCGTCGGGACTGAACAGCGTGAAGCGGCGGTTGACCGAGAGCACCACCGCGGTGAAGGTGTCGCCCGCGGTCTCGGTGGCACCCATCGTGGTGCCGGGGAAGTCCGCGCCCCAGGTGACCTGGACCAGCGGCGGCGCGTGCAGGTCGCCCCGAATGCGCACCAGCTGGTGGAACTTCTCGACCTGGGGGGTCACCGCGACCGCCTGGCCGCCGGTGCCGGCCGCGGTGGAGTCGAAGAACAGCTCCATGCTGAGGGTCTCGGCGTCGCCGCGCACGAACTGGATCAGCGGCTGCTCCAGACCCGGCACGGCGATGTCGGCGTACTGGGCCGCCTTGGCGAAGGCCAACTCGGCCGGGGCGTACTCGACCAGCACCGGGTCGCCGATCTTGTTGCCGGAGAGGTCCACCTTCTGGAACATCAGCCGAGGCACGGCTCACCGCCCCCCGGGTCGGCCGGGCACGCCGGGCAGCCCGGCCAGGTCCGGCCGGCCGGTGCGGCTGGGCCGTCGGTCGGCCTCGCGGCGCAGGCGGTCGTCCTCGGTGCGCGCGATCTCGGCGAGCACCCTCGAGACGATCATCGCCACGAACACCGGGTCATCGGCCAGCCCGGGGTCCCGCGCGGTGACCTCGGTGCTGATGCTGTTGATCCGGGCGTCGACGGCCATCTCAGAGCCCCCCCGATCCCAGTCCGGCGGGAAGCACGGCGTCCAGGGCCGAGTCGAGGGCCTTGCCCGGGGAGAGGGTCAGGGCGAGCTTCTCGTGGGCGATCTCGAGCTTCTCGATCGCCACCCCTGGCGTAGCGGCGTTCAGGGCGGGGCCGCTCCACTTCACCGGGATGCCGTTCTCGAAGGTCCACGCCTTGATCGGCACCCGTGCCTCGTTAGCCAGGAAGATCATGCCGTTGCGCCGGCGCCCCTCGCCTTTGAGGAAGGCCTCGTGCCACAGGTAGAGGTCCTCGTCGAAGGCCACCCCGCGGGAGAGGACCACGTGGGGGAACCGGGCCCGGGTGGGGAAGCGGAACACCCGGTCGTTGACCCCGCCTGCGGCGTACTCGACGACCTCGATCTCGCTCTCCAGCCCCTGGGCCTCGGAGAAGCCGCCGAGCACGAAGGACGAGGCCACCTGGGCGGCCTCCTTCAGGGCGTTGTCGGGCTCGTCGACCAAGGCGATGTAGAAGTTGAAGCTGGGTAGCGGGCCGACGCGGATCACCGGACCACCTCCGTGACCTGCAGCGCGTCGCGCACGTTGCCCAGCCGGAACAGCACGAACTCGTAGGGCAGGGAGGGCGCGACCCCGATGTCGACGACCAGCTGCCCGGCCGCGCGACCGGCCTCGGCGTTGTTCTCGAGGTCGCACTTCACCGCGTACGCCTGCTCGGCGGCGTCGCCGGCCAGCACGCCGTCGCGCCAGAGCCGGTTGAGCAGCGTGGTGGCGGTCTGCGCGACGGCGTGCCGGGTGATCGCGTTGTTCGGCTCGAAAACCATCCACTGCAGCGCCCGCTCCAGGGTCCTCTCGATCGCGTCGACCACGCGACGCGACGTGAGGTGGACCCACTCGGGGTCGCTGGAGAGCGTGCGGGTGCCGAAGGCCCGCACACCGCGGCCGGGGAAGGCCCGGACCGCGTTGATGCCGGCCGGGTTGGCGAGCGCCTGCTCGGCGTCGCCGATGGTCGAGCTGACCGCCTGGACGTAGCGCAGCGGCAGGTTCGCGCCGGTGCGGTGGATGCCCAGCGCCAGCTCGCCGGCGGCGAAGGCTCCGCACACGTGCCCCGAGGGCGGACACGGCACCAGGTCGCCGCCGGCCTCACCGGGTGGGAGCAGCAGCCACGGCCCGAACAGGCCGATCCGGTCGGAGTCCCCCAGCCGCGAGCGCCAGGCGCGCAGGTCGTCGAAGGTTGCCCCCGGGCCGGGCGAATCGGCGAAGACCACCTTGTGCGGGCCCACCCGGCCCGGGTCGGCCAGCGCCCCGACGACCTGGAGCACCTCGTCCGGGAGCAGCATCCGCGGCGGGCTGACCCGTGCCATCGTCAGCGTGACCGGGTCGGGCGGCAGGTACGCCGAGGACTGCACGACCGCCTCGAGGGGCTCGAAGCCGTCCTTGCTCAGCCGCACGGTGACCAGGCCGAGCGCCAGGCCGGTGACGACGAAGACGCCGTCGGCTCCGGTGACCGCGCGCCCGCCGGGGCCGGTCACGTCGACGAGGACCCCGCCCAGCGGCTGCTCGACGCCCGCGGCGTCCACCTCGACGACCGTGGCGGTCAGCTGTCCGGGCTCGGCCGGGCGCAGGTCGCAGCAATCCACCGGCTCCACCGGCAGCTCGTCGGCCGTCGGCGGCGCCTGGCTCTGCAGCATCAGGTCGGGGGCGGCGATCATCGCCACCTCGTCGAGCCGGGACACCCGCGGCAGCACCGCGAGGTAGTCGGCGGCGGCCACGCCCACCAGGCCCTCGGTGCCGCCGCCGAGGTCGTAGTCGCCCTCGGGCGGCCAGGTCGCCGGGTCGGCCCAGTCGTGCGGACCGGGGGCCGGCACCAGGGCGACCGAGCGGGCGCCGGCGGCCAGCTCACGGGCGATCGAGGCGCTGTGGTCCGGGTGCGGGCTAAGCGCCCGGAAGGTCTGCTCTAGGCGGCCGTCGGCGTAGATCTCGATGTCGAACTCCACGCTGACCACCTGGACCGGCTCGGTCGGGACCAGCGGCTCGTCGGCGACCGGGCCGGCCGCCGAGGACGCCTGCGCCATGACCTCGTCGACGCGCTCGCTCAGCCCGATGCGGCGACGCACGGCGTCGACGCGGGCCGGCACCACGGTGGCCGTGAAGCTCGCCCGCACCGGGACCCCCGTGGTGGTGACGGTGTCGCGGGTCTGCACCAGGCTGAGCACCGAGGCGGCCTCCAGGCCGGCCAGTGAGTCCAACAGCAGCGCGCGTGGGTCGTCGAGGACGGCCGGCATCGTCTGGGTGCGCACGCGTTCGGCGGCACGGACCCGGACCGAGTACCCGTTGGCCCAGGCGCCGGGCGAGGGACTCCGCGAGCCCTCGGTGCGGAAGACCTCCTCGACGACCTGCACCCAGCAGGACTCCTCCGCCCGCGGCTCGCGGCGCAGCTCGCGCGGGTCGACCGCCGCCCAGGAGAAGCTCGCCTCGGCCCGCCAGAAGCCGCTGCCCAGGTCGACGGCTGCGGACCGGGCGGCGTCGGCGCCGTCGCCCTCGGCGATCCGCAGCACGTACGCCGTGTGCCCGCCGGTCTCGAAGAAGCCCTTGAGGGCCGGGCGCAGGTACCCCGCCCCGAGCGGTGCGCCGAAGAGCTCCTCGAAGGCGGTCAGGCTGCCGATCCGCACCGGGAGTCCCACCGGCCCGCGGCTGGTGTAGCCAAGGAAGACCGGCACGTCGCCGCGGCTGAGCCGCCCCGTGCCGCGCACGGGGGCGACGGGGCGCCGGTAGACCCCGGGCGTCAGCAGCGTACTCACGCGTCACTCCGCGAGCTGAAGGTCTTCAATGGCGATCTCGATGGACTCGATGGCCGCCTCGTTGGCCGTCGCGTTGAGCGCCGGCCCCTCGTACTTCGAGACCCACCCCTCGAAGAACTCCCAGCGCAGGGCCGGTGCACGGGCCTCGTCGAGCATGACGATCGCGCCGTCGCGCCGCTCGGTCACGCCGTCGATGGTGGTCTTGCGCCAGTCCCAAAGGACCCGGCTCTGGACGTAACCACGCTTGAGGGTGATGTTGGAGTACTTCCGCAGCGCAGGCAGCTTGCGCATACGTGCCGGGTCGGAGCCCTCGCGGTACTCGATCACGTCGCTCTCGGCGGCCAGGCCGCTGACCTCGGTGAAGCCGCCGACGTCCTCACCGCCGATCTCGATCAGGAAGTTGAACTTGGCGTACGGGTCGTTGCGCATCTCGGGTCTCCTTCAGACCTCCGCTCAGGAGGTCGCCTCGCGGGTCTTCTGGCTGATCCGGACGATCACGAACTCGGCCGGGTACACCGGGGCGGCGCCGATCTCCACGATCAGGCGGCCGTTCTGGACGTCGTCCTCGGTCATGGTGATGCCGTAGCCGACGTTGACGAAGAAGGCCTCCTCCTGCGTGACGCCGGCCAGTGCCCCCGAACGCCAGACGGTGGTGAGGAAGCCCGTCACCGACTGCTTGACGGTCGCCCACAGGGGCTCGGAGTTCGGCTCGAAGACGGCCCACTGCAGGCCGACGTCCAGCGACTGCTCAAGGAAGAGGAACAGCCGGCGCACGTTGACGTACTTCCACTCGGGGTCCGAGGTGGCCACCCGCGCGCCGTAGACCCGCAGGCCGCGGTTCTCGGTGCGGAAGTCGCGCAGGCAGTTGAGGTTCAGCGGGTTGAGGATGTCCTGGGCGGCCTTGTCCAGCTTCTGGTCGAAGGACAGCACTCCGCGGACCACCTCGTTGGCCGGGGCCTTGTGCACGCCGCGGGTCAGGTCGGTGCGGGCGTACACGCCGAGCACGTGTCCTGACGGAGCGATCTGCCGCCGCTCGCCGGGGCTGCCGTACGGGTCGGAGACCTCCAGGCCGGGGTAGTAGACCGCCGCCCGCGTGGTGTCGAAGTTCTGGCGGTGGGTGCGGGCGGCCAGCAGCGTGGCGCCGAGCGGGGTGTCGAGGACGGCGAAGCGGTAGCGCATCAGCTCGCAGTGGCCGACGAGCGTCTTCTGCACCGTCAGCGACGTCTGGCCCGGCACGGCGACCATCGAGATGCTCGACTCGTTCTGCAGTGCCTGGATGCCGGTGCGTTGCGCGGCGTCCTCAGCCGGGGTGCCGACGTAGGAGGCGTCGACGACGTTGCCGGCGTCGTCGTCACCGCCTGCGAGGAACCGCGGCACCGCGGTGACCAGGGGCAGGACCCGGTCGGCGTCGTCAGCGGTGTCCTCCAGCCTGATCAGCGCCGACCCGCCGGTGGCCGACGGCAGCCCGGTGGCGGCGTCCCAGCTGCCGAGCACGGTCGGGGCGTAGCGCGGGTGCGTCGGCATGAGCGAGAGCCGGTCGAACGACTCGCTCTCGACGGTGCGGTCGTTCTCGACCCGTTCGACGGCGAGCGCGAACTCGACGCTGGTCACGGGCTCCTCGGCGGCTGCGGCGGCCGCGAGCGGTTGGGTCAGGGTGACGACGCCGGTGCCGGTGTCGACCGCTGCCACCTGGCAGACCTGCGTGTCGTTGACCAGGAGCACGGAGCCGGGGTACAGGCCGAAGGCGGTCTGGAGGGTCACCGTCAGGTCGCCAATCGCCGCGGCGTCGCCGAGCTGCGTGCTCAGCAGCGCCGAGGGCGCGGCAGTGATCCGCAGGGCGTTGCCCCAGACACCGACGTCGCGTGCGTGGGCGGTTATCACCGGCGTGACGGCCACGACGACCGCACCCGCCGGGTGGTTCGCGGTCAGCGTGTCCTGCGGGGTGACCTCGTTGCCCGCAACCGCCTGGACGGTCACCGACTCGCTGTTCTCGTTGTCGATGATGAGCAGCTGCATGTCGATGGCGACGCCGGCGTCGGAGACCGAGAAGGTCGCGTCACCGGCCGCCACAGCGGTGGCGAGCCCGGACTCGAAGCCGTCGGCCGGCACCGCGAGCAGGGCGAGGGTGGCCTCCGCGGGATCCGGCCCCACCACCCGGACCACGAAGACACGGGCGCCCTGGTTGCCGAAGAAGCCCTCCACCGCGTACGGCAGCGCGTCGTTGTTGTCGGTGAACTCCAACGGGTTGAGGTAGCCGCCGAAGGTCTTGGTGAAGCCCCCCCAGCTGGAGACGAGGGTCGGGACGCCGACAGGTCCGCGGGCGGTCATGCCCACCATGCCGGCGGTGGACGTGCTGGCGCCCTGGATGGGCTTGTTGCTCGACGGGATCTCTTCGACGTAGACCCCGGGTGCGAGGTACTCGGGCATGGGCGGTCTCCTGCTCTACGGGGTTGGGACGGAGAAAGCGACCGACATGGCATGCCGGGCAAAGTCGGGACGGACGATGACCTCGGTCACGGTGCCGGCGTCGTCGAAGGTGAGGGTGAGGCTCTCGGTGACCGGGAGCGCTGGGATGGCGAAGCGGCCGTCGGACCCGGACACGACGGGCGCGGCCGGCGCGGCGGTGACCGTGACCCCGGCCGCGGGCGCCTCGACGTCGTGGTCGTGCAGGATCAGACCCTCGAGCCTCACCGGCGCAGGCGGCACCGCGGCCGTGAAGTGGAAGGGGGCCGAGGCGACGCTGACGCCGTGCACGGCCTGGCCGCCGATGGTGAGGTCGGTCTCGACGCGCGCGAGGTCCGCACCATCGACATCTCGGTCCACCACCACGTCCGGCCTGCCCTCTTGGCGAAGCGTCAGGCTGAGCGTCACCAGTCCAGCTCCGCTGAGGTCGGGCAGGTCGCGGGAGGGGTGCAGGTGCAGGCTGAAGTACCCGCCGGGCTTCGCTGCCAGGGTGGTCGCGAAGGTGCCGTTGCCACCTGCGTGGGAGTAGCCCAGCGTGGCCTCGTAGCCCTCGAAGACCCGTTGGGTGATCCGCTCGAAGAAGCGCCCCGTGGCCAGGCTCGCACGTGTGTCGATCGTCGTGTCGGCCAGCCCTAGCGCCCTCATCAGGTGCTCCTGCCGACCCCGGTCAGCACTTCGTGGACCCGCTCACGACGCTGCGGGGGCAGCCCGCTGTCGATGGCGACGATGTCGACCAGGAACGCCACTGCCACCCGGTAGGGCGCCGAGAACGCGTTCCAGAGCTGGCTGAGCTGCTCCAGCGTGAGCGGGTCGGGAGTGATCCGCAGCATGGGGCTGGCGCCGCCGTACCCGTCACCGACGGGGACGTCGGAGAGCGTGTCGAAGGTCCGGAAGTCGTCGAAGTGCTGCAGGACCCGACCCAGCAGCAGCTGGTTGACCTCCTCGCTGTCGTGCACCGGGGTGAAGAGGTACCGCAGCTTCAGCGGCAGCGGCGGGTTGCGGAACTGGAGCGCCTCGTCGCGGTCGGGCAGCGGCGGCTGGTTGCGCCGGTGCGGGTCGATGTCGACGTGGTAGAGGTAGAGGCTCGCCACCGTCTCCGCAGGAAGCAACTCGCCCGGCAGTTGGAGCGTGATCCGCTCGATCGCGCCCGCGATGCTGAAGTCCGTGTCGGGCGTCGTCTGCAGCGCGGAGAACACCTGTCGGCGCAACTCAAGACTGACATCTTGGATGACGCCGAAGGTGGCCACTGGATGCTCCCTCCGAGATTCAGTGACGCTGAGGGCATTGAATCTTGCTCCTCGCCGTGGTGGGTGTCAACGCCGCAGGTCGGCGGCTCAGGCCCTCGAGATGCTCGTGGCACCGCCCAGAGACCCAGTGGTGACGACGCCGTCCCAGATCGCCTACCTCGGCCAGTTGTTGCCCCAGCCCTCATCGTCACCTTTAACGGGTGGTTAACAGGGTGGCGACGATCGCGGATAATGACATCGGCCGCCGCAATGGCTGCCCGGCCCGGGCCGTCATTCCTCGACAACACCTTCCCGTCAGGTTTAGCGACGGAGCGGATCACAGGGGTCCCTCTTGCATCCGCTCATCGGCTGAGAGTGTGCCGTGAGAGCAGACAGGCCCCGCAAGCGGAACGGCTCGCTCAGCGTGCCAGTGACCGATCGCTCTGTGGCACGCTCCGCGTGCCGATCGATGAACGGGATCGTTCTGGAAGGCGCCTAGTAGTGCGTCGCTTCTAATAGCCTGGATATAGGTGGCGGAGCTTGATCCGGGCGTCCTCGGTGGTGAACTGCCAATCGACCTGACGTTGGTCAGCGTTGGTGGCGGCCTGCCAGGCGGCGAGTTCGGTGTTGAGGACGTCGAGGTCGCTGATCCGGCGATCCAGGCATTGGCGGGTCAGTGCGGAGAGCTCGATCTCGGCGATGTTGAGCCACGACCCGTGTTTGGGGGTGTGGTGGATCTCCAGGCGCTGGGCGAGCGCGAATGCCTCGGCCGGCTCGAAGGCTTCGTAGAGCGAGGCGATGTTGTGGGTGTTGAGGTTGTCCATGACCAGCACCACGGTTTCGGCGTCTGGGTAGTCCACGGTGAGCATTTGCTTGACCTGGCCGGCCCAGTCCAGGCGGGTCCTGCGTTGGAGGGCATCGACCCTGCGCCACCCGGCGAGGGGCTCGACCCACACGAAGATCGAGCAGGTCCCGTGGCGCACGTACTCGGAGTCCTCGCGCAGGTCGCGGCCGGGTGCGGCGTCGATCGGGTCGCGGGCATGGGCCAGCAGTTGGTAGGGCTTCTCATCCATACACACCACTGGACGCGTCGGGTCGTAGATCCGGGCGTAGACCGAGAGAACGTCTTCCATCCGGGCCGCGAACTCGGCGTTGGCTTTCGGTGGGATGGTCCAGCACTTCTTCAGATGAGGACGCAGTTTCGTTTTTTTAAGACCTTCCCGATGGTGGAGTGGTCCAGATCGGGGACGTCGTCGACCAGGGCAACATGCTTCTCCAACAGCCGTAACGACCACCGCGAGTAGCCCTGCGGTGGCGCCGAGCAGGCCAGCTTGATCAACCGTGCCTCGACCTCCCCAGTGACCACCGGCGGCACCGGCGGAGTCAGCCGCTTCTTGCGGGTGATGGTGTCCTCGACATCACCGCCACGCTCGGCGTAGGCCCGTGATGTCTTCACCACCGTGTCCACATGGACCCCGGCCCGCGCGGCGACAACCTCCTGGGTCGGCACCGGCCCGACCCGGTCGGGATCGTTCTCATCGAGCTCGATGAGAATTCGTGCCCGGCGTATCTGCTGAGCCGGATAGGACCCCGTACGGACCCGCTTCACCAGCCATCCGCGATCCGTAGCGCTCAACGCCACCGGACGCGACTTCGTCCTTGCCATCACAGACTCGCTTCTGGCGGGCTGAAGGGGAAGGAGCCCGCCGCCACCAGCACATCGCAAGTGCACCGCCAATTAGCGGCGACACGCTACTAGTCTGCGGACGTGGTCCTCAGACTGATCGGTGCCGGCTTGCCCCGTACCGACACCTCGTCGCTACGCGAGGCTCTGCGGCACTTGCTGGGCGCATCCGCCTACCACATGAGCGAAACCTTCGCGCACCCTGAGCACGCCCCCACCTGGGTGGCCGCACTCGCGGGAGAGCCGCCAGTGTGGGACGACTTCTCGGCCGGGTACGTCGCTGGAGTCGATGCGCCGTTTTCGAACTGTTGGCGCTCGCTGGCGGCGGCGTACCCGGAGGCCCCGGTGTTGTTGTCGCGCCGCAGCTCTGCCGAGGTCTGGCACCGCAGCATGGACGCGACGGTTCTGCCCCGGACTCGCGAGATGCTGTCGAAGGGCGACGACGACCCGATGGTGCCGCTCTTTCGGTTGATCTTCGCCGACCTCAGTCCCGACATCGACGACCGCGACGCCTTGATGACCGGTTACGAGCGGTGGCTGGAGGAAGTCCGCGCGGGGGTCGCGCCAGACCGACTCGTCGACTGGCGCCCCGGTGACGGCTGGGGCCCGATCTGCCGCGCACTCGGCGTACCAGTCCCGCAATTGCCTTTCCCTCACGAGAACAGCACCTCGGACTATCTGGCTCGCGCCGAGATCCGGGCCCGTGAGCGGCGATGACTCACGGAACGGTTCCCCGCGAACCCCGGATGTCCCGCGTGCCGATCCTTAATCGGTGACCACACGGGCCATCGAGCCGGTCGGCCACGAGGAACTCGCTGCCGCCGCAAGCCGTTCGGCATGCGGGCCGCCCGCGAGAGACGTACGGAATGCAGCATGAGCGGGCGCACAGTGGCATGAGCGGATAGGTCCGCTTCCCCCATGACCAGCCCGTCCTTGTCAAGACCCTGAGTCAGCGCAACACTGAGACATGCGTCGCCGGACGGCGTTGGCGCTAATGTCGCTCATGTACTCGGGCCTGCTCGTGGTCGGATGCGGCAACACTGCTGACCGCCCAGCGTCGCCAGACCGACAGCCCACGGCCGCGCCGGCTAACTCGCCTTCCGGTGACGACGCAGCGCCAACCTGCGACGCCGAGTGCCGCGCCGATCGGCGTGCCGAGCGGAGGGCGCGAGATGCTGAGCGCTGCGATTCGCTCCTGTCCCAAGTCCGGCTCAGCTATCGCATCGCAGCTACCCCGACCGCCAGTGGCTCCGCTGTACGACTTTGGATGACCCTCGAGAACGATTCGACGTCAAGGCTGCCCGGAAGCACAGGCGGTCTCCTGAAGGTCGACCCCGACAAAAGGGGGAACCGAATCAGTTGGGGAGGATCCAGCGCCGACGAGCTCTGGCAAAGACCGGGATCGACGACGCGGCGGGAGATATGGGGCTCTTCTTACTTGAGGTGGGGGCTGGTGAGTCCGCCGCCGATGAGCAGCATCCGTAGGCGGTAGTTCTCTTGGTTGCGGAACCCGCGGGCGACGCGGCGGTGGAGCTCGATCAGGCCGTTCATGGCCTCGGTGCCGCCGTTGTTCGATCGGGCGGTGTCGAAGTAGGCCAAGAACGCCGCACGCCACCGCTTCAGGGTGCGGCCCAGGCGGGCGATCTCGGGCACCGGGCAGGTCGGGAACGAGGCGAGGACCTTCTCGGCGATCTTGCGGCCCTCGGCGGTGTTGGGGTGGCGGTAGGCCGAGCGGAGCTGCTGGGCACACGACCAGGCGATGTAGACCTGAAGGTGCTCATCTTCGTTGGCGGCGATGGCTTTCTCGAGGCGGGTCCATTGCTTGTCGGTGAGCTTCTCAGCACCAGCGCGCAGCAGGTTCTGGATCCCGTAGAGCGGGTCGCCCTTGCGGCCGCGGTGGCCCAGGGTCTCTTGCTGGACCCGGCGCCGACATTCATCGACGGCGGCGGTGCCGAGCTTGACGATGTGGAAGGCGTCGAGGACCGCGACGGCGTCCTCGAGCTTGTCGTCGATCGCGCTCTTGTAGCCCTGAAACGGGTCGAGCGCGGCGATCTTCACCCCGTCACGGAACCCCTCACCGCGCTCGGCGAGCCAGTCTGCGTAGGCCTTCCCGGAGCGGCCCGGGACGAGGTCGAGGAGGCGGGCGCGGACGCGTCCTTGCTGGTCACGGCTCAGGTCGACCATCCCGGTCAGCTCCTTGGGTCCGCAGCCGCCGTCTTCGACGGGCTTGGTCGAGACGTGGTGCCAGATGTGCTCGTCGACGCCCAAGCTGGTGACGTCGGCGAAGCGGGCGGGGTCGGCGGCCATCTGCTCGAGCAGCGGCTCAATGGAGCGCCACACGGTGCGCCACGTCGTGCCGAGCTGCCGCGCCAGCCCGGCGATAGAGGCGTGCTCGCGGCGGAGCTGGTTGATTGCCCACCAGCACGACCGGGTCGTCAATAACGCGCGTGGTCCGGCGAGATCCTGATGCTGTTCGGTGAACGACCTGGCCGGGCACTTCTCCTCGGCGCAACGCCAGGTTCGTTTGCGCCAGACCAGCCGGACCGGGCGGCCGAAGCAGGGCACGTCGATCAGGCGCACATCGCGTCGACCGCGGCTGTGCGCGATCACTCCGCACGACCTGCAACCCATTGGTTCAGCGGGTGTCTCGACGATGACGCGGACGATGCCGGCGTGTTCGGCGACGTCGATGACGTGGAACCCCTCGAGGCCGACGAGGAGGTCGCAGCGGTCGCAATAGCAGGGTTGTTGAGAACGTGGGCGCGCGCGGTTGCACGCCGTAGGCTCGAGCATCGTCGAGGCCTTCCGGGTGGGGTGCTTGGTCGCTCCCGATCTTGGAAGGTCTCGACCCCACTTCGGGTCAGGCGCTCAGGTCGTGTCGCCAACTGCCCCCACCGCAGGTAAGAAGAGCCAGATATGGCACGACCGCCGACCTCCGGGCTGGCACCCCGTAGGCGACCGCGTGACATCTTTCAATTACTACGCGTACGTATATGCCCCAGGCCCGGGGACCGTGGCCTGCCACATCCCGGCTACTGTCGTCGCTCCGCCGTGCTTCGTTGAGGGCCACCCTTCCGGGCGATGGCGCCAGAACCCCAGCTCCTGACTCCGCGGCGGGCGCGCTGACCGGCCCCCGTCGACTAAAAGGGTCCGGGGGGCATAAGGCACCGGCCGCTGGTCTTGGTGGTCGACTACATCATCTGGGTTTGCCCGGTCTGGCGGTCTGCCCAGCGCTTGACTGCGCGGGTGTGAACAGCAACACGATGGCGGCAGCGAATAACCACAGCATCCCTGGCGCCGTGGCCATGCCGGCCATATTGAGCAGTAGCAGCAGTACGGCCACCGCAAACAAGACTGCACCAGCCCAACCCAACCAAGTGGGAAGCCCGGATGAGGTGAGGGCGGCGACACTCCCAGCGAGAAGGATCGCTGACAGGCACGGGGCGACCAGCGCCGCAGATCCCCAGCCGAGCACCAAGAACGTCTTGGCGACCTGGAAGTCGGTGGCATAAGCAGCGAATTCGGTTCCTGCCAGGGCGATCCCCGCCTCGGCCAAGAGCACAGCCACCAGAGCGCCCCCGCCCACCAGGACCACCGACGGCCACCACGACCCCGCCCCCAGCCCTTCACTCACGGCGCCGTGCAGGCGGCCCAAGAACACGATCAACAGCAAAACTCCAAGCAGGCTGCAATAGACGCCTGCACGCGCCGCGGAGGCGTTCTCGGCCAGGGCCTGAGCAACCAGACGCGCCTCGGACGAAGGACCCGCGTTCAAGGCGGAATGGGAATCAGCGAGAACCACCCCAGTCACCACCAGTGGGATACCAACAACCCACTTACAGCTCCCACGCGATCAAGAAGGACCATCCTCCAGCATAGTTCTTCGACGGCCGCGACAGAGCACCGCGCGATGGTGGACCTCGGGGTGATCCGCGTGCCTACTTGCCGCTGAGGATCGCGGCGCATTCCCCTAAGTTTGCACGCGGCGGCCCGCACGACGAGAGGCCCCGCGCGAGCGCTGGCTCACCTGCAGCGCGAACAGCTGTCGATGGCCGAGTGACGCTCGCGCGAGCAGCACACCCGGCGCAAGGCCCGAAAGACGATCGGCTCACAGCACTCGGGCCGGGCCAGCGTCCCCCGGGGCGATTCGTTAGTCGCGGTACGCCGTTCGCCTGTGTTGCGACTCGGCGGTTCGCCACCCGATGTCGGTCGTCACCGCGGACGGTCGGCTGACGGGACGCGGCGGCAAGGACTCGAGCGCCGGGGCTTCGCGACATGGTCATGGTGCAAGGCGCGTGATCGGTGCCACCGGCACACAGGTCGACCCCACACGATCGGGGTCGGGACCGATAGCACGCCCTCCAGGTGGTCATGGGCGCTCAGGTGTTGGCAGCCGATGTCGATGAAAGCTTGTCGGCGCGGGGGCGTGGACGCGGTGAGGTCGAGAAGGCAGAACAAGCCGGTAGCGGTGTCGGCCAGGCCGTTAGCGCGAATCTTGCTGCCGCCTTCGCGGCGGCCGGCGATCCGTTGGGTCGGCCGCATCAGGGCGACTCTGACAGGCGCTCCAGACGCGGTTCACTTGATCCGCCGCGTGTGCCCTCTAAGAGCAGAATCCCGCCGAACCACAGCCACATCAGGCCGAGTGTCAAGATCGACAGCTCGAGGAGACGCTCATTGATCGCCGACAGCAGGCCGCCGACCACCAAGGCAGGCAAGATACTCGCGCCGATCCACCACGCGAACCTGTGCGACGCCGACGAGGCGCGGCGGCCGAGCAACAGCAGGCCGGCGATAAGGGCCAACGACGACGCCGCAATAGCAGGCCCCCAAATTTGCCCGACGGCTTCGGTCACGCCGGCCAACACGCCGGCCGTGACGGCCAGGAGTCCGAGGGCAATGGCCGTCTTACGACGTCCGCCACGTAGGTCGGACGTCAGCGCCAACGTGGTCAGGGTGATACCGAAGAACAGGGGTGCTGCCTCGAACACCAAAGGTGGCTGGTCGCCCGTCGCGAGAATCGCTGCAGCTTTGACAGCCCAGGCGAGACCGCCGATCGCAGCGGCGACTCCGGCTATAACGTGAGGTGAGGGGAGGGTGATGACGTCTCCTCCGGTGCTCAGTCCTCTGGCAGATGCGGGTTTCTACGAGGAAGTGTTGCGGGATCCTGCGGTTGTTGGGAATGGTCTGCGGCTTCGACGACTCGGAAATCTTCCGGATGCGACGACGTTGTGCAGAAGGACGCCCGTCCGATCCTCACCCCGACGAGGTTGTGGATGGTCATCGCAAGACTCTGGCGCAGAGACCCGCGACCGTCACCCGAGTTCGCGACGAACGACGCCGCGCTCGGCGAAGATTCTCCCGTAGTTTCCCCGGCGGAAATTCACCAGGCCAGGCAGGCGATGCCAAGGCCGCAAAGGGATCCCGCCGCGGTTACGCTCCGCGTGACCAGTAGCCGCTGGGCTCGCGGAGCGTGCCGGTACGGGATGCTGTGCCCGGGGCCAAGGGGGCCCGTTTGGTCGCGGTGGCTGTCAACGGCGCTTCATCGTGGGCTCATCTTTCTTTCACTGGGCCCCGGTGGAGTGATCCTCATGCATGGAGCCGTCAGCCTCGATCGACCCGCTGCGGGTCGAGGTCATTCTGGCCCGTGTCCTGGGGCCGGTGGAGCAACTCGCGGAGCACACCTGCCAGTTCGGACGCGTCATCGGGCTGTTGGCGACCACCGACACCGAGTAGAAGGTCATGGCTGCGCCGGCGAGCATGGGGTCCAGAAACCCGGCTGCGGCGCGTGGCAGCGCGGTCGGGTTGTAGCCGAAGGCCTAGCCGAGGTTCGTCGCGATTCGTAGGGTGCGGCGGGATTTCGGCGCGAGGTCGCCTCGGACGGGGTGAGGTCGGTCTCGATGGCGAGTCGGTGGCGGTGCCCATGTCAAGGCCGGGGTCTGGTTGGGCCCGGGCTCTCGGCGGCATGTCCGTGAACGCGCTGGCGCTGGTCAGTACCAGCGGTGCGCGACATCCACGACGACTGTGTGCCCGGCGCCGGGTTGGTTCAGGACGAACGCGCGCATCGGTAGCCTGGCCCGCACTCCGAGCCCGATTGTGGTTTGCCCCTCGAAGGTCCCCGCCCATGCGACCTGGCGGAACGTCCGGTAGTCGGCGACACCGACGAGTTCGCGCCGGTTGTCTGGCCTGTAGGTGAGCCTGCCGTTGTCGTCGTACGCCGGGGCCTTGACGATGATGCGCAGCTTGGCGCTACCTCGGAGCGGGACGTTGGCGCCGGACCCGTCCTTGGTGACCCTCTTGACGTACTTGACCTGGTACCCAGGCTTGCCCTGCCCCTCGGCGTTGATGTCGACCACCAGCCTGTCGAAGCACTGGTGCTGGCCGGACCGGATGTTGGTGATCTGCTTGCTGGTGTAGGGCGCTCGAGCTTTAGTGAGCGACCCCCACTGCGCCTCACAGACCGTCGCCGACGCCGTCGGCGGCGCTGATGTGACCGCAGCGAGCGGTGTGATGCTCAACGCGAGGGCGAGAGCGAGCGGGCGCACGATGCGCCTACTTCGCTGGGAGATGTTCATGGCGTCCTCCTGGGCACCTGTGACGCGTCACCGTCGTTGTGGTCAAGTCCAGCGAACCGCTGAGCTCAATGCATGCCTGTCGATCAGCCCGTTCACCATGTCCATGTGAAAAGTCAGACCATATTCCGCGGCGAGAGCTTCGAAGTCCTCCGCTGGCGGGTCTACCGGACCGCTGAACATTCCTGCCACCTCTGAGAAGAAGTGCTCGAAACCGGAGGGTGCGATGACCTCGAGAAAGCTCGCTGGCTCCGTTTTCTCGTTCCATGCCGCGTGCATTACGCCCCGGGGCTTGGCGACAAGCGTCCCCGGCGTTGCCTCGAACTCTTCCCGACCGAGCAATATACCGAGGGTGCCAGAGAGAATCCACGAGTATTCGTCTTCACGCTCATGCGTGTGCGGTTCGATGAGGGAACCCGGAGCCATCGGATGTTCCACCACGGTGACTAGTAGTCCGTCGCGTTTAATGCTCTGGGTATAGGTGGCGGAGCTTGATCCGGGCATCCTCGGTGGTGAACTGCCACTTGACTTGACGTTGGTGTGCGTTGGTGGCGCCCTGCCAGGCGGCGAGTTCGGTGTTGAGGACCTCGAGGTCGCTGATGCGGCGGTCCAGGCATTGGCGGGTCAATGCAGAGAGCTCGATCTCGGCGATATTGAGCCACGACCCGTGTTTGGGGGTGTGATGGATCTCCAGGCGCTGGGCCAGCGCGAAGGCTTCGGCGGGCTCGAAGGCCTCGTAGAGCGAGGCGATGTTGTGGGTGTTGAGGTTGTCCATCACCAGCACGACGGTCTCCGCATCGGGGTAGTCCACGGTGAGCATCTCCTTGACCTGGCCCGCCCAGTCCAGGCGGGTCCGTCGCTCGAGGGCCTCCACCCGGCGCCACCCGGCGAGGGGTTCGACCCACACGAAGATCGAGCAGGTCCCGTGCCGCACGTACTCGGAGTCCTCGCGCAGATCTCGGCCCGGGGCCGCGGGGATCGGGTCACGGGCATGGGCCAGGAGTTGGTAGGGCTTCTCGTCCATGCACACCACCGGACGGCGCGGGTCTGAGATCCGGGCGTAGACCGAGAGAACGTCTTCCATCCGGGCTGCGAACTCAGCGCTCGCCCGTGGTGGGATGGTCCAGCACGCCTTCAGATGAGGACGAAGTTTCGTTTTTTTAAGACCCGCCCGATGGTGGAGTGGTCCAGGTCGGGGACGTCGTCAAACAGCGCGACGTGCTTCTCCAACAACCGCAAGGACCATCGTGAGAAGCCTTCCGGTGGTGCCGAGCAGGCCAGCTTGATCAACCGGGCCTCGACCTCCCCGGTGACCACCGCCGGCACCGGCGGGCTCAGCCGCTCCTTGCGGGTGATGGTGTCCTCGACATCACCGCCGCGCTCGGCGTAGGCCCGTGATGTCTTCACCACCGTGTCCACATGGACCCCGGCCCGCACCGCGACCACCTCCTGGGTCGGCACCGGCCCGACCCGGTCGGGATCGTTCTCATCGAGCTCGATCAAGATCCGTGCCCGACGTACCTGCTGAGCCGGATAAGACCCCGTACGGACCCGCTTCGCCAGCCACTCACGATCTGTCGCACTCAACGCCACCGGCCGCGACTTCGTCCTCGACATCACAGACTCGCTACTGGCGGGCTGAAGGGGAAGGACCCGCCACCATCAGCACACCGCAACAACACCGCCAAATAACGGCGACACGCTACTAGTAGTCCGTCGCGTTTAATGCTCTGGGTATAGGTGGCGGAGCTTGATCCGGGCGTCGTCGGTGGTGAATTGCCAGTCGACCTGGCGTTGATCGGCGTTGGTAGCTGCCTGCCAGGCAGCGAGCTCGGTGTTGAGGACGTCGAGATCGCTGATCCGGCGATCGAGGCATTGGCGGGTCAACGCGGAGAGCTCGATCTCGGCGATGTTGAGCCAGGACCCGTGCTTCGGTGTGTGGTGGATCTCGAGGCGCTGAGCCAACGCGAAGGCCTCGACCGGCTGGAAGGCCTCGTAGAGCGATCCGATGTTGTGGGTGTTGAGGTTGTCCATCACCAGCACCACGACCTCGGCGTCGGGGTAGTCCACGGTGAGCATTGCCTTGACCTGGCCGGCCCAGTCCAGCCGGGTCCTGCGGGCCAGGGCCTCGACCCTGCGCCACCCGGCGAGAGGCTCGACCCACACGAAGATCGAGCAGGTCCCGTGGCGGACGTACTCGGAGTCCTCACGCAGGTCGCGCCCCGGGGTCGCGGGGATCGGGTCACGGGCGTGGTCCAAGAGCTGGTAGGGCTTCTCGTCCATACACACCACCGGACGACGCGGGTCGTAGATCCGGGCATAGACCGACAACACGTCCTCCATCCGGGCGGCGAACTCCGCGTTCGCTTTCGGTGGGATCGTCCAGCACGCCTTCAGATGAGGACGCAGCTTCGTTCTTTTAAGACCCGCCCGATGGTCGAGTGGTCCAGATCAGGGATGTCCTCGACCAGCACGACGTGCTTCTCCAGCAACCGCAGCGACCACCGCGAGTAGCCCTGCGGCGGCGCCGAGCAGGCCAGCTTGATCAACCGGGCCTCGACCTCACCGGTCACCACCGCCGGCACCGGCGGAGTCAGCCGCTTCTTGCGGGTGATGGTCTCCTCGACATCACCGCCACGATCGGCGTAGGCCTTCGAGGTCTTCACCACCGTGTCGACATGGACCCGGGCCCGATCGGCAACCACCTCCTGGGTCGGCACCGGCCCGACCCGATCGGGATCGCTCTCATCGAGCTCGATCAGAATCCGTGCCCGGCGCACCTGTTGAGCCGGATAGGACCCTGTGCGGACCCGCTTCATCAACCACTCGCGATCCGCAGCGCTCAACGCCACCGGACGCGACTTCGTCCTTGCCATCACAGACCCGTTCCTGGCGCGCTGAAGGGGAAGGAGCCCGCCATTACCAGCACACCGCAAGTACGTCGCCAAATAGCGGCGACACGCTACTAGGCCTCCGCTGGTTGCGCCGGTCAGGTGGAACAGCGCTTCGACTCCGCCGCCAAGCGAGATCGCCGGCGTTGGCGACCGCACGTCGGGTCCCTGCGCGCCCACCGGACCTCCCGGGCTCTACCGAAGACAGGTCCCCGTGCTGTGTTGAGCAACGATGGACCAACGCCTTCCCACCCACCAATTTCAGAGTAAGTGCCAGGGGTTGCGTGCACAATGCCTCAGGGCCACCGTGCTGGGTCCGTGGGGGGCCCTGACCCTGGTTCTTGGACACGCTGAATCCAGCACCTGCTGGGGAAGCGAGATGATAGGCGAAGGTGCCCGACCTGCTCAAGCGCGACTTCACCGCTCCTGCGCCCAACCGCCGCTACGTCGGTGACATCACCTACCTGCCGCTGGCCGACGGGACGAACCTGTACCTGGCCACCGTCATCGACTGCTACTCACGACGCCTCGCCGGCTGGGCGATCGCCGACCACATGCGCACCAGCCTCGTCGAAGACGCCCTCAAGGCTGCCGCCGCGACCCGCGGCAGCCTGGCTGGAGCGATCTTCCACAGCGACCACGGGTCGGTCTACACGTCCAAGCATTACGAACAGCTCTGCGCGGACCTGGGCCTCACCCAGTCCATGGGTGCCATCGGCTCCTCGGCCGACAACGCACTCGCGGAGTCCTTCAACGCCGCCCTGAAGCGCGAGGTCCTCCAAGACGCCGCCTGCTGGGCACACGAGCTCGACTGCCGCCGTCAGGTCTTCAGATGGCTCACCCGCTACAACACCAAGCGACGTCACTCCTGGTGCCGCCACCAATCACCGCCCGCCTACGAGACCCGCTACGCCGCTACGCTGCCAACCGCTGCGTAATCACACCCCGTGTCCACAGACCGGGGGTAGGGCCCGGGTTTGCTGCCGAGTCACGTGCGGTAAGCACGACGACACGACTGGGATCGTGGAGCCGCCGGCTCCGCGAAGCCAGGTAGTCGGTTGGTCGGCGTCGCGTTGGGCGTCGGCCTCTCCTCACCATTGGGGGCTCTTCACAATCCAGGGTGTAGTCGTGGTCTGAAGCCTCCGGACTCGAGCAGGGATCTGGCGATGTAATTGGTGAGGTTGCGGAACCCGAGGGCTGAGCCGCGCAGGTGCTCGAGGCGGCCATTGATGGCCTCGGTCGGCCCGTTGGACGTGCCTGGCCGGTCGAAGTAGGCCAGTACGTCGTCGGCACGCTTCTTCAACGTCCGACCCAGAGTCACGACCTCGGTCAGCACTTTCGGTACGCCGGTGCTGACGGTGTTGATCAGCTTGACCATGAGGTCGCGGCCCTTGGCCCGGTCGGGTTCGCGGTAGGCGCCGATCATGCGCTGGTAGATCCCCCAGGTCGCTTCCACTTGCACGTGATCGTCGCCGTCGAAGAGGTCACGCAGCCGCTGGCACTGCTTGTCGGTGAGCAAGTCGATTCCGGTGTGCAGTGTCCTACGGGACCGGTAGAGCGGATCATCACGACGACCGC
The DNA here is from genome assembly GCA_038259535.1 of Propionibacteriales bacterium. Lineage (GTDB taxonomy): Bacteria > Actinomycetota > Actinomycetes > Propionibacteriales > Nocardioidaceae > Nocardioides. The sequence goes on from JBBSOR010000017.1 coordinate 32,768, forward strand.
GGTGACCGTGGATGATCTGCTGGACCCGGCGCCGACATCGGTCGAGCGCGTCGCCGGCCAAGCGCACCACGTGGAAAGGGATCCATCACCGCGGTCGCCTCGGGGGGCTCCTCGGTGGTGGCGGTCTTGAAGCCGGTGAACCCGTCCATCGCGACAACCTCGACGCCGTCGCGCCACGCCTGCGGGCGCTGCGCGAGCCAGGTCTTGAACGCCTGCTTCGAGCGGCCCTCGACCATGTCGAGCAGCCTCGATGGGCCGGTGCCGTCACGGATCGGGGTGAGGTCGATGATCACGGTGACGTATTGTCGCCGCGCCTGGTGTGGCGCCACACGTGCTCGTCGACGCCGACGACTTTGACGCCGTCGAAGCGGGTGACGTCGTCGATGAGCGCCCGCTTGCCCTCGGCCAGCACGGCGTCGTTCGCGGTGTTCCAGCCGACACCGAGGCCTTCGGCGACTCTGGCGACGGTGAGGTGCTGCACCACGATGCCCTCCAGCGCCCACCGCAGCCCGCGGCGCGACAGCTTCGCCCGTGGTTCGGCCGCGCGGCTGGTGCCCTGGCGCCACACATGGGTGCAGCCGGTGCAGGAGTAGCGGCGGATCGTGACGACCAGCGTCGTGGGTCGCCACCCCAACGGCTCGTGAGCCAGACGACGCGTCACGGTGTCGCGTGCGACGCCCTCGCAGCCACAGCGTCGACACCACCGTTCGTCCGAGTCCTCGGGGGCCATGACGCGACAGGCGAGCACCGCCCGCCCGGGCTCGAGTCGCTGCCCGGTCACGACGAGGCCGAGCTCATCGAGGCGGCAGAAGGTACTCAGATCAGCGGTGTCGAACCCAGCGTCAGGGCTCGCCACAGCGGTAGCGTCGGGCATGTCGAGGTCTTCCAGATGGGCAGTGTGAGAACTTCCATCCTCGGGAGGCCTCGACGCCTATCCGGTCAACGACGCGCCGCAGCGCTCAAACCACCGACCACACCCTGGATTGTGAAGAGCCCCATTGGGTCGGGGCTCCGACCGACGGGGCGTGGGCATCGGCGCTGCTGGACAAGACCGGCGGACCGATGGAACGGACCTCGCCACGGAAATCGGTCCGGCCACACAGCGACCAGAGCCGCCTGACAGGTCGGCATCCAGCTCGACTGGCGGAAACCTCCAGATAAGAACGATAACCGCATCATTGCCTCGAGCCCCGGCGATTTCCGTGGGCCTTCTGTGTGCGCCGACCTGCAAACGCTGAATGGTCGAGACCGCCGATATCTTCGCCACGGGTTTCCCGAAGCCGCTTGTAGGGGGAGAGGGGACTCGGCGACCCGACTCGGCTGGCTAAGCGACGATCTCGGTCTCCTGCCGACGGAACAGGCCCGCCAACTTCTCAAAATCAGGCGGACCTGGAAGCCCCATGAGGGCGGTGGCTTCCTCAACGAGTTCAATAGCGGCGGACGTCGTGATGACCAACATTCTCGCTGGGGCCCCTTCCGGGTTGTTGAAGCCGTGAACAACCCCTCGCGGCACGAAGACGAACGACCCCGCTGTGCACGTGCGTGGCTCGCCGTCGAGTACGAACACGAGCGCACCGTCGAGCACGTAGAAAGCCTCGTCGTAGATCCGGTGAATGTGCGGTGGCGGCCCTTCCCACTCGGCCGGCAACTCAGATTCAAAAGCCGCGAAGTCGGGACTCAGTCCAAACTCAAGCTTGACTTTGCCTTCCGGAATGAAGGATCGACCGCTGCCGGGTGGAATGACGAACGCTGACATGCCCATCTCCTCCAGCCCCAGTGGCGGCTCTGCGCTTCGACGGAGTCGCCCCGCGACAATGGCTTCACTCAGCCGGGTGCGGCCGCATGCTTGGGAGCCAGGCCGTGATTCGATACTGGCGCTGCGATCAGGCGCCGTCAAGGGGCGCGACAGATCAAGACCTGGTCGCGGACAAGGGGTCCGGTGTGAGCCGCATGTGACGCATCACCTCACTTTCATCACCGGTGCACCCAGTAGCCGCCATTGACGCGACTGCCGGCCGTTCCGCACGGGGAACCGCTACCGGTGATGGACGACCTTCACCCCGTCGTCGGCGTGATCGTCAGCTCCTCGCCGTAAGTGGTTCGGCATACGGGACGACACACTGCACGCAGGAGACGCCAAGGCAATGCGGCTCTTCGGAGTTGAGCGTGGTTGACCTGGGTACCGGCATCGGCGTGGCGTAGCCAGAGACAGGTCGAGGCCTTCCAGGATCAGTAGCGACCAAGCTCCTGCTCCTTAGAAGGCCTCGAGTGACCCACTCTACGTGTGGTCCTGGCGCGTCCTGGTGCGCCCGGACCGATGAACTGTTCGGTGTCGAGGGCATCCATGTCCTCGACGTGACGAGCCTCGACGACGGCACCGTGCTGCTCGATGTCGAGACCGGCGAGGACCTCACCGGCTGCCCGGCGTGTGGAGTCGTCGCGGTCGGACACGGCCGTCGTGTCGTTCGCCTGCACGACACGCCCTGCTTCGGTCGCCCGGTGCTGGTGCGCTGGTCGAAACGGATCTGGCGCTGCGGTGAGCCGTCGTGCCCGGTGGGCACGTGGACCGAGGAGCATCCCTACGCGCAGGCGCGGGCGAAGCTGACCTCCCGGGCGGTGGCCTGGGCGGTCGACGCGCTACGTCACGACGACACCACCGTCTCCGCGATCGCCCGCCACCTGGGAGTGGACTGGCACACCGCGTGGGAAGCGATCAAGTACGCCGCTAGGACCCGCTTGGCCGAGCCCGGGCGGTTGAAGGGAGTCAAGACGCTCGGGGTCGATGAACACATCTGGCGGCCCTCGAAGAACGCCTCGGCCGACAAGGCCGTCACGGTGATGGTCGACCTGACCCGCGATGCCCAGGGCCAGCTCCACGCCCGGTTGCTCGACGCGGTCCAGGGCAGGTCAGGACGGGTCTACGCCGACTGGCTCACCGACGCCGGTGTCGATGTCACCGTGAGCATCGAGCACGCCGCGCTCGACCCGTTCCGGGGCTACGCCAACGCCATCCGCGACGAGCTCCCCGACGCCGTCGCAGTCCTCGATGCCTTCCATGTCGTGAAGCTGGCCGGCAACGCCCTCGACGAGGTACGCCGCCGCGTCCAGCAGAAGACGCTGGGGCGGCGCGGGCACAAGGAGGACCCGCTCTACCGGATCCGCCGCACTCTGCTGACCGGGCGCGAGCACCTCACCGAGCGTCAACATGCGCGCCTGGACAAGCACCTGCCAGTCGGTGACCCGACCGGGGAGGTCGAGCTCACCTGGACCCTGTACCAAGCGGTCCGAGCGATCTATCACGCCGCGACGCCCGAGAAAGGACGCGAGCTCGCGACCAGGCTGCTCGAGACCCTGCACACGTGCCCGATCCCCGAGGTCGCACGCCTCGGACGGAGCCTGCGCCAGTGGCGCGCGGAGATCCTCGCCTACTTCGCCACCGGCGGGGTCTCCAACGGCGGCACGGAAGCGATCAACGGCGTCATCGAGAAGACCCGCCGCATCGCCCACGGATTCCGGAACTTCACCAACTACCGGCTGCGGATCCTGCTCGCTGCCGACGGCACGCGCCCCTACCGCAGGCCACGGCGCTCAACCCGATCATCGCCGGATCCCGATGAGCCCGAACCATGCTGAACTCCGAAGAGCCGGCAATGCGGAGTGGCAGCACACTCACTCGCAGCTTCACCGGACAGGCATGGATGATGCGTTCCCATACATCGCGGAGTCGATTCGGTCGTTTAGGTCTTGATAAGCGGACTCGATGTCGCGAGCTCCGGACTCGTAGCGGGTTCTAAAATCCTCGATGGAGCTTGCCTGCCTGATCGCGTGGCACGCGTTGAAGATCTGATCGACGGGAACTCGTTCGCTCGGCGCCAAGAAGAAGTATCGGCTCTTCACTCCTGCTGCGAGCTCATCAAACTGAACCTTACGTTCGCTGAGCATCCAAGGCAGCCAACTTCCAGGGTCTTCTTCGACTCGTCGGCCCAGGTCCAAAAAGCCTTCATCGTCCTCAGGGACGTTCGCATTGACTCGCTTGATCACGACCCATTTTCGGAGAGCATCGTGGGGGTCAGTGGCCGCATCCGCGAGCGCCCTGAACTCCTCGACCGCGTCGGTCACGAGGGACCAGATCGTGGAGTATGCCTCGACCTTCTTGTCCCAAAAGACCATCGCCTTCGCGTGGGCGAACTGCTCCCGGTCCAGGCGGGATCTGTCTCGGGACAGGGCATAGTTCGCGTACCCCAGCAGTCCGGTTGCCGCTAGTGATGCAAGCGCCACCGCGAACGGCGCCAGTTTGATCAGTTCGGCGGTGCTCATGAGTGCTCTCCCCTTCTTTGATTGCACACGGCCCATGGTCACCAGGGCCCGACCAGATGTGACTTGCAGTCACTGCGGCTGTAGCGATCTAGTTCGCGTGGGTGCTCGCCCGCACGGTGGGTCGCGAGACCTGCCGCGGCAGACCGCCCATGAGGTAGGTGCCTGCGGCGGCGATGCAGGCTGCGACGAGGACGAAGAGGGCGGTTTCGCCCACGGGTCCGAGTACGGCACCGAAGATGCTGAGGAACACGGATGCGCCACCCACGATGCCGAGCGGCTTCGGTAGCCGTCCGGCGCGAGCCAGGCCAGCGAAAAGAAGGGGCCATCCCAGGTGGAATCCGAACAACGCCAGGACAGCCGTCACGCCGAGACTGACGGCGCCCTCGCTGCGGGTGAAGGCCGCGAGGAGATCCGCCGAAACGGGAGGAGAGCCCACCAGGGTCGCTGCTTCCGCATGAGCCTGACCGAATGCGAACAGCGCCACCAGTGAAACGAAGAGGATGGCGCCTCCTACCGCGGTCAATCGTGCGCCCTTCCCCGTGGGGACCATGCTGCGAAAGGACACCACGGCCGGGAGCTGGAGCAGTGCCGTCGTCATGATCAGCAGCCCCCAAGCGGTCCAGGCCTGGTGTGACTCCGCGAGCGAGATCGCGAAGACATCGTGACCTCCCCGCGGATGGATGATCTCGGCCGCTGCCAAGGCGATGCCGCCGCCGATCAGGAGCAGCCCGGCCAACCGGCGCCGCGGTGGCGGTCCGGGCACCTCCGATTCGTCGTTGTCGCTTGTCCACGCAGCAGCTGGGGGCGTCATCGCCTCGGTCATGGTGGCTCCTCGGTCGGTTAGTCGTAGCGGTCGATGTTGACGCTAGGCACCGAGAAGGCCGGGTGACGTCCCTCGTGGGAGTGATCCGCATACGCCGCAGGAATGACTTCGGGTCGTACATCCTTCGGCCGATGCGCGACTCCGGCTGCGGGCCTACGATCGCAAGATGGGGCCCCCGATCCTCAATGAACGTACGCGCGACCTGGCCCTGGCCGCCGCGCTCACGGCGGGCGCCCTCGCGCAGCTGGCGCTCATCCACGCAGCGATCTCGGTCCTGGAGTACAGCTGGATCATCGCAACGACGCTTCCGCTGGCCCTGCGCCACCGGTGGCCACTTCTGGCAGGTCTTGGCGTGCAGGTCGCCTTCGTCGCCGGCACGCCGTCCAGCACGGTGAACCAGGAGCTGCTGGCTCAGGGGGTGTCGGTCTACCTCGTGGCCACCTATGTCGCCGCCTTGGGCGCAAAGACGTGGTGGGGTTCTTGTGCCTGCGGGATGGCATCGCTCGTCCTGCTCGGCATCCAAGGTGTGTTGGACACGCAATACGGCACCACCGGGGCAGTCCTTGCCAACAGCATCTACGTCAGCATGTCGTGGGCCGTGGCTGCCGCCGTACGAACGCAGGTCGATCGCTCCCAACGTTCCGTGACCTGGGCTCAGACCGCGGTGCTCGCGTCTGAGGAGCAGGCCCGAACGGCCGCTCTCCACGAGCGTGAGCGGCTGGCACGTGAGCTCCATGACGTCCTGGGTCACTCGATCTCGGCCATGGTCCTTCGCGCTCGCGGAGGGGTTCACGACCACCAAGTCGATCCGCAGCGAGGACTGGACGCACTCCGCGACATCGAGGCCGCCGGAACCCGCGCACTCGCCGACGTCCGAACTCTGTTGGAGCTCGACCTCACGCACGACCAGCACCAAGAGCCAGAGCCACGCCAGAACCTCGACAGCCACTCACGTCATCCGCTACCGGGCCTGGGCGATCTTGACGAGCTGATCGAGAACACCCGACGATCCGGGATGGCGATCGAGCACGGTGTCCATGGAGTGCCCCGGCGCGTCAGCGACGGACTCGGCCTCACGGTGTACCGCCTCGTGCAAGAAGCACTCACCAACATCATGCGCCACTCGGGCTCACCGGAGGCACAGGTGATGCTCACCTGGGCCGACAACTACGTGACGGTCAGCGTGGCCGACCATGGCCCGGCCAACAACTCCGGGTCCGGTGGCGGCCGAGGACTCATCGGCCTCGGCGAACGCGTCGCGGTGCTCGGGGGCCAGCTCCATTCAGGTCCTCGGCCCAGCGGCGGGTTCGAGGTACGAGCGCGGATACCGGTCAGCGGCTGACATGTCTGAACTCCCCGGCCGCGCGATCCGTGTCCTTGTGGTGGACGACGACGCTCTGGTACGTCGCGGTCTGCGTGCCATCCTGTCCTCGGCCCCGGACATCGAGGTAGTCGCCGAGGCAGCCGACGGCCTTGAAGCACTGGACCTGGCCCGGACTCACCCCGCACAGGTGGCGCTGGTCGACGTCCGCATGCCTCGCCTCGACGGCATCGAGACCGCGCGGCGGCTCCGCGAGATGGTGGGCCCCCCGGCGGTCGTGATGCTGACGTCCTTCAACGTAGACCGCTACGTGTACGACGCCATCACGGCGGGGGCCTGCGGCTTCCTGCTCAAGGACGCACCAGAGGAGCATCTGCTCGCCGCGGTCCGCAGCGCACACGACGGGCTCGCCCTGCTCGACGTCCGCGTCACCGCAGGGCTCGCCCGGCGCTTCGACACCAGCCCCCAGCACGCGTCGCCGCTGCTCACGCGACTGACACCACGAGAAACCACGATCCTTCTCCAGCTCGCTTCCGGCGACGGCAACGCAACCATCGGGCGCCGCCTCCACATCAGCGAAGCAACGGTCAAGACCCACGTCTCACGAATTCTCACCAAGCTCGAACTACAGACCCGCGTCCAAGCCGTCGTACTCGCCTACGAATCAGGACTCGCGGGTAGACGAACTGAACCCCCGCTTGAGGGAACGCGTACTCACGATGTCGGCCACGAGTAGCCGACCAACGAAAACGAATCGTTTGATCGCGGCTGCATCCAGTCCCACCGCCGCATCAACCCGGCAGCCAGCTCGACGGTCTAGCTGCAGGCGCGTTCGCGTTCGTCCCGGATGCCGATCGTCACGCGGAGCGTGACCAAGCCGATCCCGCACTGGGTTGGTTGGAGTCTCCATCGTTTGGAAACGAGGATGGACTCATGCCGAAGACACCACCGCGGGGAAGCCGACCACGCGTCGCTACAGCCCGGAGGAGAAGGCCGCTGCGGTTCGGATGGTCAGGACCCTGCGGGCCGAGTTGGGCACGAGCACGGCACGATCCAGCGCGTCGCGACCCAGCTCGTACGGCACCGAGTCGGTGCGATCCTCTGCCTAGATGTCGGGTACGGCGGGAACATGAGGGCATGGTCATACCCCGGGGAGGTCGCGTGTAGGCATGGACGTTGACATCTTGCTGATCGCCTTGGCGGTCCTCGTCTTCGCGTTGTTGGCGGGACGCATCAGCGGCACGCCTGTGACGATGCCGATCCTCTTCACGGGGGCGGGTTTGCTGGTCGGCGACCACGTCCTGGGCGTTGTTGACGTCGGCCTTGATAGTGAGGCCGTGAGCGTGCTGGCCGAAGTCACGCTGACCGTCGTCCTCTTTACCGACGCCAGCCGTATGCACCTGGGCGCGGTACTACGTCAGCATTCGGTAGCGCTGCGGTTACTCGTCGTGGGTATGCCGTTGGCGATGTTCCTCGGCGCCATCGCCGGCGCGCTGCTCTACCCGCAGCTCCCGCTAGTCACGGTCGCTTTGCTTGCCGTGGCGCTCGCACCTACCGATGCTGCCCTGGGTCAGTCATTTGTGACCAACGACGCCGTGCCGCGCAGGATACGACAGGCGTTGAACGTGGAGAGCGGGCTCAATGACGGGCTGGCTCTGCCGTTCCTGCTTGTTCTGGTCGACCTGGCCCGCAGCGAGGCCGGCGGTTTTTGGCACTATGCTGGCCTTTTCCTCGCCATGGTGGGCCTCGGAACGCTGTCGGGTGCCGTTACCGGCTGGGTGGGAGGTTGGCTGCTCGCACAGAGCGCCAGCCACGCCTGGGCCACTGAAACCACCCAGCGGCTCGGCACGCTGTCACTGGCAGCGGTCGCCTACGCCGGGGCCGAGGCGGTCGGCGGCAACGGGTTCGTGGCTGCCTTCGTCGCCGGCCTGGCGGTGGGCACCACGGCCAGGTCACTGCTGCAGGCTACGAGCACATTCGCCGAGGCCGAGGGGCAGCTCCTGACACTGCTTACTTTTCTGTTCTTCGGAGCCGTCGTGGGCGGTGGCGTCCTCACCGAGTTGACGTGGCAAATAGTCGTGTACGCCGTCCTCAGCCTGCTCGTGGTACGACCCCTCGCCACTGCGACAGCCCTGCTCGGCGCGGGGCTGTCGTGGAGCAGCGTCGGCTTCCTCGGTTGGGCGGGACCCCGCGGGCTGGCCTCTATCGTGTACGCCGTGCTGATTGCGGAGTCGGAAGGCATTCCGGGCACCGAGGTGGTCTTCCAGGTTGCCGCTTGGACGATCCTCCTCAGCGTTCTGGCGCACGGACTCAGCGCTGCCCCGTTGAGTCGCCGGTACGGCGCCTACGTCAACGAGTCGCTTCCCCCCGACGCGCCCGAGCGCGCACACGTCAGTGAGCTCCCGGTACGGCTACCACCCCGCCGCAGAGGAAGCGCCGCAGACGAGACATGAGCTAGAGAACGCCGCCCTGGGATCCCGTCAGACTGTCCGGGGCGGCGCGTCGCTAGATCAACGGTGACCTGCCATTGACGACAACCGACGAGGAGGACTTGTGGCCAAGCAGTTCGAGATCAATGGCGCCACTGCTGCGACCGTGGTGGTGACTACTGTTTGCATCTACCTTGCATTCATTGTGCTGGTCAGAGTGATGGGGTCGCGCGTCCTCACGGGCACCTCAAGCTTCGACCTGGCGTGCGTTGTGGCCTTCGGCGCCATCCTGGGCCGAACGGTGCTATTGACTGACCCCACGCTGGTGATCGGTGTCATCGCGTTGAGCACCTTCGTAGCGATGCAGGCGCTGCTCGGCCTGCTGCGGCAGAACTCGGCGCTCTACCGGTGGCTGAATTGTCCGCCAGTGCTGCTCGTAGCCGATGGGATTCTGCACAGGGACAACATGCGCCGGGCGCACGTGATTGAGGACGACGTGCGCCAGGCGGCGCGGCAGGCAGGCGCCCGAACCCTCGGTGAGGTGGCTTGCCTGGTGCTGGAACGCAATGGCGCCCTGAGCGTCATACGCTCCAGCCGACCCGTGGACCCCTGGCTGACAGCCGACGTGCTCGCACCGTTGGAGCCTCCTCCCCGTCGATGATCGGGTCGATCGCCCGCCGCGAAACTCAACACGCCCGGTTCTGCCTACCATCAAGGCAGCCACTTGGCACCACCTCACGCGGCCCCGAGCCTTGGCGCAGGACGTGCTGGAGACGTGGCTGCGCTGAGCTACCCCACGGAAATACGCTTGCGGTCGTCACCGCGCCGCCCTCGACCAGCACCGCCCGTTCACCGCATGCGAATCCTTTTCATGGCAACAACGCCATGGCGGTCGGCATCATGCTCGACCTGCTCGTCGTACGTGCGTCTTTCTGCTGCCTGCGATGCTGGTGCTGGTGGGACTAATCAGCGCGTGGCCGAGCAAGCGACTACACCACGGCGACCCCGAGTCCGAGGATGTCAGCGACGTGCATGGGGTCGAAGACCGCAACGGTGCTCGCGCACCCGCCTGAGCTGGCGAGAGATGAGGTTCGTGCATGGCGTCGATGGTGCTGCTGTCGTTTGCCGCCCTGCTGGTCGTAGGCGTGCTCGTGTCCGAACGCGCCCAGCGGACAGTGCTCTCGACGGCGGTGATCTTCCTGTTGGGCGGCTTCCTGCTCGGCTCGGGGGTGCTCGACGTGGTCGTGCTCGAGTCGGACGATCCGATCGTCGGCGGGCTGGCCGAGCTCGCCCTGTTCTCGGTCTTGTTCACCGACGGCATGCGTGCCGGCGTGGC
>JBBSOR010000018.1:0-42792 GCA_038259535.1 Propionibacteriales bacterium
CCCGCCCCAGTAGCTCAGTGGATAGAGCAGCCGCCTCCTAAGCGAAAGGTCGCAAGTTCGACTCTTGCCTGGGGCACTCAGATCGTCTCGAAGCGGATCCCGGCCGCCTGCAGCCGAGCGAGCAGCGCGTCGCCCATCGCCTGCGCCGGGGTGACCTGGCCGGCCGTCTCGGGGTTGTCGTCGAAGGCCAGGCACAACGCCGCCTCGGAGAGCATCTTCGCGGTCTCGGTGTAACCCGGGTCTCCGCCGGAGACGCGGGTGCGCACGGTCTGTCCGTCCGCCTCGCCGACGAAGTCGACGGTGAACCACGACTTCTCCCGCTTGGCCTCGTCCGGGCCCGACCCCTGGGGGACCTTGGACTTGAGGAAGTCGCGCACCGGCTTCAGCTGCGCGGCCACGGTCACCAGGCCGACGCCCGCCGCACCGCCCGCGGCGTAGCGCAGCGTCTTGGTGCCGGCCCAGTGGGAGTAGCGGAACTCCGGGCCGTACGACGACAGCGCGGCGCCGCTGCGCGCGACGACGATCGGGTCGATGGTCGGCAGCGGGAGCAACCAGTAGCCCAGCACCCGGTCACGGTGCGGCTTGCCGCTGACCGATCGCGACGAGCGACCCTCGGGCCGCACCTCGGCTCGGCGGCGCGCGGCGTAGGTCTTCTTCATCTGCGCGGCGCGGGCGAACTGGTCGAGCGCGGAGTGGAAGGTGCCGCCGGAGAACGTGCCGGCCGAGCGGACCACGCCGCGCAGGGTGATCGGCTGGTCGGACGGCAGCTGCTGCACGGTGTAGTAGGCGCCGAGGTCGTGCGGGATGGAGTCGAAGCCGCACGCGTGGACCAGGCGGGCGCCGGAGCGCAGCGCCGTCTGGTGGTGGGCGAGGAAGGTCTGGTCGACGAACTCGGGCTCACCGGTGAGGTCGAGGTAGTCGGTCCCGGACTCGGCGCACGCGGCCACGAGCGGTCCTCCGTGCTCGAGGTAGGGGCCGATCGTGGTGACCACGACCCGCGCGCGGCGGGCGATGTCGGCCAGCGCCGCGGGGTCGGCGGAGTCGGCGACGAGGACCTCCACGTCGCCGCCCAGTCGCCGGCGCACGGCCTCGAGCTTGTCGGCGTTGCGACCCGCGATGGCCCACCGCAGGCCGGCAGGCGCGTGGGCCGCGAGGTAGTCGGCGGTGAGGCCACCGGTGAAGCCGGTGGCGCCGAACAGCACGATGTCGAAGTCGCGCTCGTGGGGGAGATCGCTCATCGCGCCATCGTGTCACGCGGAACCGCAGCCCCCGCCGGCTCGTCCCACGACCATGCACCCGCGCCGGATCACCACCACCCTCGCAGCCGTCACCACCCTGGCCGCCGCGGCAGGCGCGGGCTACGCAGTGGGCCACGACGAGGGGGCGCGCACCGTGCTGCCGGCCACGCCCGTAGCGCTCGCCAACGCCGACCTCACCGCCGCGACCGGATGCGACGACCTGCTGGACTCCTACATCGACCGCGCCCTCGACCAGGTGGGCCCCTACGGCTGGGGCTCGGGGATCGTCATGCTCGACTCCATCGGTGGCGCGGAGGCCAGCTCCCCGTCTGCCTCGGCCGGCGCCACCCGCGCGACGGTCAAGACGTCGCGCAGCACCAGCAACGAGTCAGGCACCAACGTCCAGGAGCTCGGCGTCGACGAGTCCGACGTGGTGAAGGTCGCGGGCTCGCTCCTGCTGCGGATGCGCGACGGCGAGCTGCTGGCGTACGACGTGTCGGGCGACCAACCCGACCTGCTGTCCACGACCCGCCTGGACGAGGCCCGCGGCAACGACTGGGTCGGCGACCCCGGCGGCGAGCTGGTCTTCGTCGCCGGTCGTGCCGTCGTGCTCGGCTCCTCGCGCGACGGGTCGTCCACCACCGTCACCACCGTCGACCTGTCCGACCCCACCTCACCGAGCATCGTGGACACCACGACGATCGAGGGTCGTGCGTCGGCGGTGCGGCTGCACGGCGACGTGGTGCGGATCGTCGTCCACAACGGCCTGCCCGAGCTCGACTTCTCCTCTCCCGACGGGGCCTTCGGGCAGGTCAGGGCCAAGCTCCGCAACCGTGGGCTGGTGCGCGAGACCACGCTGGTCGACTGGCTCCCGACCATCGACGGTGACCCGGCCGTCGCGTGCGAGGACGTGGCGATCCCCGACGAAGACGTCGCGCTCGGCACCACCACCGTCCTCGCCGTCGACCCGGCTGCACCCGCGACCCGCACCGCCACCGCGGTCGCGACCGGATCCGACACGTCGTACTTCTCGACCGACCGGTTCTACCTCGCCGCCAGTGCGCCGCAGTGGGGCTTCTGGGGCGACTGCCTGGGGTGCCGCTTCGCTCCCGGCCCGTCCGACGGCACCACCCCGATCTATGCCTTCGCGCTGGACGGGACGGACACGACGTACGTCGCCTCCGGAGAGGTCGAGGGCACCATCGCCGACCGTTGGTCGATGGACGCCGTGGGCGGATCGCTGCGCGTCGCGGTCGGCCCGAGCAGCGAGACCGGCAACTTCAACTCCGTGCTCACGCTGCGAGAGGACGGCTCCGACCTGGTCGAGGACGGCCGCGTCGACGACCTCGGCGTCAACGAGCAGATCAAGTCCGTGCGGTGGTTCGACGACCTCGCGATCGTCGTGACCTTCCGCCAGACCGACCCGCTCTATGCCGTGGACCTGTCCGACCCGGCCGACCCGCGACTGATGGGTGAGCTGAAGATCCCGGGGTTCTCCGAATACCTTCACCCGCTCGGCGAGCACCGGCTGATCGGCGTCGGCCAGGCCGCCTCGGCGCAGGGGATGACCCTCGGCGCACAGGCTGCCCTCTTCGACGTGACCGACCTGACGGCCCCGCGGCAGCTCGACGTGGTGCGCTACCCGAAGCAGAGCCAGGCGGGGGCGGGTCTCGACCCGCGGCAGGTCACCTGGCTGCCCGACCAGCGGGTCGCGCTGACCGTCGTCTCGCAGGGCTGGTCCGGCACCACCGGCTGGGTCTCCGTGCTCTCCCTCGACGACGGCTCGATGACCAACCGGATGGTGGAGGTCGAGCACGGCAGCGACGTCGCCGACGTACGCCTCGTGCCGGTGCAGTCCGGCAGGGTCGCCCTGGTGACCGGCGAGGACGTCAGCTTCTTCGCCCTGTGACCGGGGGTGCCACCGACGTAATCTGGGCGCATGTGCCGCAACATCCGCCCGCTCAACAACTTCGAGCCGCCGGCGACCCGTGACGAGGTCACCGCCGCCGCCCTGCAGTACGTCCGCAAGGTGGCCGGCACGACGAAGCCGTCGCAGGCCAACGAGGAGGCGTTCCAGGCTGCGGTGAGGGAGATCGCCCACATCACCGAGCACCTCCTCGACGACCTGGTCACGACCGCGCCGCCGAAGAACCGCGAGGCGGAGGCCGACAAGGCCCGCGCCCGGGCGCAGCTGCGGTACGGCGCGTGACCCTGGCCCCCGTGGAGGAGGTCGGGGCCGCCCTCGACCTCCTCGCCACCCGACGCCTGGTCGTGCTGACCGGGGCCGGGCTGTCCACCGACTCGGGCATCCCCGACTACCGCGGGCCCGGATCGCCGGCGCGGGCGCCGATGACCTACCAGGAGTTCGTCGCCGGCCCCGAGGCGCAGCAGCGCTACTGGGCGCGCAGCCACCTGGGCTGGCAGCGGATGGGGAGGGCCGTCCCCAACGCCGGCCACCGAGCGCTCGCCGGCCTCGACCCGGAGCTGCTCATCACGCAGAACGTCGACGGGCTGCACGAGGCGGCCGGCTCGCGGCGCCTGGTGGCGCTGCACGGTCGAGTCGCCGACGTGATCTGCCTCCACTGCCGCACGACCTCACCGCGCGCGGAGCTGGAGCGGGTGCTCGACGAGCTGAACCCCGACTGGCTCGCGCGGCACGCGGGCGCCAGCACGCGCCCCGACGGCGACGTCGACCTCGATGCGACCGACGACTTCGTGGTGCCGACCTGCGCATGCGGCGGCCCGCTCAAGCCCGACGTGGTGTTCTTCGGCGAGAACGTCCCGGCGGATCGGGTGGCGCGCTGCTACGCCGCCGTGGAGGCGCTCGGAACGGACGGTGCGCTGCTCGTCGCCGGGTCCTCGCTCACCGTGATGAGCGGCCTGCGGTTCGTGAAGCGGGCGGCCGCGGGGGGCACGCCGGTCGTGATCGTCAACCGCGGCGCGACCCGCGGCGACGCGTTGGCGTCGTACCGGCTCGCGGTGGGGTGCAGCGAGTGCCTCGCGGCGCTCGTGCAGGAGTCACCGCTGGAGCGGTGACTCCTGCACGGATAGGCCGAAGTCTTGCCCCATCCGCGCAAGAGTCCCCACGTAAGCGGTGACTCCTGCACGGAGCCTCAGCGGCGGACGAAGATGTGCTCCGCGGCCTCGACCACCAGCTCGGCGGTCTCGCCCCCGGACCCGATGAGGATGCCCTCATCGGTGCGCGCGATCGTGACGGTCTTGCCGGGCAGGGCGCCGACACGGCGCAGCAGGCCCATCAGCTCCTCGTCCTTCTGCATCTCCTCGGAGATCCGCTTGACGTGGACGCGCATCTCCTCGGCCTGAGCGGCCCCCGAGAGCGGCTCGACGTTGTCCATGAACTCCTCGCCACTCACGTCGCCGAGCTCGTCGAGGCCGGGGATCGGGTTGCCGTAGGGCGACTCGGTGGGATGGTCGAGCAGCTCGAGCAGTCGCCGCTCGACGGTCTCGGACATGACGTGCTCCCACCGGCAGGCCTCGGCGTGGACGAGCTCCCAGTCGAGGCCGATGACGTCGGTCAGCAGGCGCTCGGCCAGCCGGTGCTTGCGCATCACCCGGGTGGCGAGGAGCTGGCCCTCCTCGGTGAGCTCGAGGTGGCGGTCGCCCTGCACGGTCAGGAGCCCGTCGCGCTCCATCCGGGCAACGGTCTGCGACACCGTCGGGCCGGACTGGTGCAGGCGCTCGGCGATACGGGCGCGCAACGGGACGATGTCCTCCTCGACGAGCTCGTAGATCGTGCGGAGGTACATCTCGGTGGTGTCGATCAGGTCACTCACGCAGGTCATTGTGTCCCATCCGCCAACTGCCGCTGCCCGGCGACCCGTGGCACAGTGGCGCGGGTGAGCGAACTGATCGTGCCGCGACGCTTCTGCGGCCCTCCCGACTCCGGCAACGGTGGCTGGACGGCCGGCGCCCTGGCCGCCCTGGACGACGCCGACTCCCCGGACAACAGGTGCGACAGCTGGCCGCCGATCGAGGTGTCCCTGCGCAGGCCGCCGCCGCTCGACACGCTCCTGCACGTCGACGTCGAGGCCGGAGTCACGACGGCATCCGACGGTGGCGCGACGGTCGCGACCGCCCAGCGGGTGGAGCGCGAGCTGGTCGAGGTGGACCCAGTCCACCGCGACGTCGCGGCCGCTGCCGAGTCGACGTTCACCGGTCTCGACTTCCACCCGTTCCCCACCTGCTTCGCCTGTGGGACGGCGCGCGAGGAGGGCGACGGCCTGCGGATCTTTCCCGGCCGCACCGGCGCCGGGCCGTCGGGTCACCTGGTCGCCGCGACCTGGACGCCGCACCCGAGCCTCCACGAGGACTGGCATGCCTACGTCGACGAGCACCCGCGGGTCTCCGTGGCCGCGACGTGGGCCGCGCTGGACTGCATCGGGGGCTGGGCGGGCGAGCTCGCCGAGCGCCTGATGGTGCTGGGCCGGATGACGGCCCGCGTCGACGACCTCCCGGTGATCGGCGAGGCGCACGTGGTCGTCGGCGAGGGCCGCGGGCAGGAGGGCCGCAAGACCTTCACCGCTTCGACGCTGTACGACGCCGACGGCCGGGTGGTCGCGACCGCCGAGCACACCTGGATCGCGGTCGACCCGCGGCTGTTCGGTGGACAGGCACCTGCAGACAGGAGTTGACCAGTCGCCGGGAGGGGTTGAGAGGATGGGGTCCATGACCAGTTTTAACGATCCAATGACTCACTGGTGGCGGAACGCCGTCGTCTACCAGGTCTACGTCCGCAGCTTCGCCGACAGCAACGGCGACGGCATCGGGGATCTCCCCGGCATCACCTCGAAACTGCCCCACCTGGCCGAGCTGGGCGTCGACGCGCTGTGGATCACGCCGTTCTACACCTCGCCGCAGCACGACCACGGCTACGACGTGGCGGACTACCGCGATGTCGATCCGCTCTTCGGCTCGCTGAGCGACGCCGATGCCCTGATCGCCCGCGCGCACGAGCTCGACCTGCGCGTCGTGGTCGACCTGGTCCCCAACCACACCTCCGACGAGCACGAGTGGTTCCAGGCCGCGCTGGCCGCAGGCCCCGGCAGCCCCGAGCGCGCGCGCTACCTCTTCCGCGACAGCCCCGACGGCCCGCCCAACAACTGGAGCTCCGTCTTCGGCGGCCCGGCCTGGACCCAGGTCGATGACGGCCCCGACCAGGTGGGCCAGTGGTACCTCCACCTCTTCGACTCCACCCAACCCGACCTCGACTGGCGCAACCCCGAGGTCCCGGCGATGTTCGAGGACGTGCTGCGCTTCTGGCTCGACCGCGGCGTCGACGGCTTCCGGGTCGACGTGGCCCACGGCCTGTTCAAGGAGGCCAGCCTCCGCGACCAGGTGATCGCCGAGGGCGGCACCGCCAGCTCCGGTCAGGTCAACACCGACCACTCGATGGTCTCGCGCGAGCTCACGGATGAGCCGATGTGGGACCAGCCCGAGGTCCACGACGTCTACCGCGCCTGGCACCGCGTCCTCGACGAGGCCGGCCCGGACCGCATGGCCGTGGCCGAGGCCTGGACGCAGACCCCCGAGTCCACCGTCGCCTTCATCCGGCCCGACGAGCTCGACCAGGCCTTCAACTTCGCCTGGCTGCTCGCCGACTGGTCCGCCGAGGACTTCGCCGAGGTCATCACCAGCACCCTCGCCGCGGTCGAGCCGGTCGGCGCCTCACCGACGTGGGTGCTCAGCAACCACGACGTCGTACGTCACGTGACGCGCTACGGCGGTGGGGAGCAGGGGCTGGCGCGCGCACGCGCGGCCACGCTCACGATGCTGGCGCTGCCGGGCTCGAGCTATCTCTACCAGGGCGAGGAGCTCGGCCTCGAGCAGGTCGACGTCGCCCCGGAGGACCGCCAGGACCCGTCCTACCTCCGCACCGGCGAGGTCGGCCGTGACGGCTGCCGCGTGCCGATCCCGTGGGGCGGCACCGAGGCGCCGTACGCCTTCGGGCCCGGCTCCGCGCAGCCGTGGATCCCGCAGCCGGCCGACTGGGCCGACCTGAGTGTCGAGGCCCAGGCCTCCCGGCCGAACTCCACGCTGGCGTTCTACCGCGACGCGCTGCGGACCCGCCGCGACTTCGCGTGGTCGGCCGGCGAGACGGTCCAGATGGTCGACGCCGGGCCCGACGTGCTCGCCTTCCGCCGCGGCCCGCTGACCGTCGTGCTCAACTGCGGCGACACCGCGGTCGAGATGCCCCCGGGCGAGCTGATGCTGGCCAGTGGCCCGGTCGACGGCAAGCTGCCGGCCGACACGGCGGCCTGGCTGCGCTGAGCCACGCCCGGGGCTGGACGTTCCTCTCAGTCGTCGGAGAGCGCCCGGTTGTACGCCGCCAGCTGGCTCGCGAAGCCGGAGAGCTCGGCGTCACCCCAGTCCCCGAGCCGCTCGTCGAAGCGATCGCTTCGGCTGCGGCTCACCTCCGCCAGGCGCGTCCGGCCCTCGTCGGTGGCGTCCAGCATGATCGCCCGCCGGTCCTCCGGGTCGGGCTGTCGCTCGACGAGGCCGAGGTCGACGAGCGCCTGGACCTGCCGACTGACCCCGCCCTTGTCCATGCCGAAGGCGTCGGACAGGTCCGCACCGCGCATCGGGCCGCGGGCGGCCAGGTGGGTGAGGATGAAGTACGTCATGGGGTGGAGATCGGGGTGCACCTCGCGCGCCCGCTCCCCCATCACCCGCTTGACGCGGCGGATCAGCGTGCCGACCTCGGCCTCGATGCGGCGGAGGTCGTCGTACCTGGAGCTCATGCTGGTGCTCATGCGTCCAGGGGTCCTTCGGCCAGGATCTCGTCGTCGCGCTTCACCGAGGTGCGCAGCGGCACCTCCTTGATGAAGAGCACCGCGATCAGCGCACCGACGGCGAACGGGAGCGCCACCAGGAAGATGTGACCGGTGGCGTCACCGAAGGCGCTCTCGAAGATCGCGCGGATCGGGGCCGGCATGCCGGCGAGGTCGGGAACGCCGCCGGTCTGGTGGGCGACCTCGGAGGCCAGCTCCGGGCGCTCGGCGACGAGCTTGCTGAGCCCGACCTTCACCGAGTCGGCGACCTGGTGGGCCAGGACCGCGCCGAGTGCGGCGATGCCGACCGAGCCACCCAGCGAGCGGAAGAACGCCACGACGGACGACCCGGCGCCCATGTCCGAGAGCGCGATGGTGTTCTGGACCGCGAGCACGAGGTTCTGCATGGTGGCGCCGAGGCCGAGGCCCAGGACGGCCATGAAGATCCCGGTGCGCCACAGCGGCGTGTCGGCGTCGATGGTCGAGAGCAGTGCGATGCCGGCGATGACGGCGACCATGCCGCCCACGAGCCAGCGCTTCCACACGCCGGTGTTGCTGATGATCCGACCGCTCATGATGCTCGAGACCAGCAGCCCGCCGACCATGCAGATCGACATCAGGCCGGCCTCGGTGGGGCTCATGTCCTTGGCACGTTGGAAGTAGAGGCTGAGGTAGACCGTCGAGCCGAACATCGCGACACCGATGAGCACCGAGGCGATCGTGGCGAGGGTCAGGGTGCGGTCGCGGAAGAGGTGCAGCGGGATCACGGGGTCCTTGGCGACGTTGGCCTCGACGTGGATGGCCGCGCCGGTGACGGCGACGGCGCCGACGACGAGCAGGGCGCTGGTCCAGGAGACCCAGTCGAAGTTCTGGCCACCGAGCGAGACCCAGATCAGCAGGATCGAGACCCCGCCGACGAGCAGGAAGGCGCCGAGGTAGTCGATGGTGACCTGGCGCCTGACGACGGGCAGGCGCAGCGTCTTCTGGAGCACGACGAAGGCGAGGGCGGCGACGGGGAGGCCGGCGAAGAAGCACCAGCGCCAGCCGACCGTGTCCACCAGGACGCCACCCACGAGCGGGCCGCTGACCGTCGCGAGCGCGAAGACCGCACCGATGTAGCCGCTGTAGCGACCACGCTCACGCGGGGAGACCATCGTGGCGATGACGACCTGGACCAGCGCGGTCAGGCCGCCGACACCGAGGCCCTGCACCACGCGGGCACCGATCAGCACCTCCATCGACGGCGCGAAGCCGGCGATGAGCGAGCCGATCGAGAAGATGATCAGGGCCGTCTGCACGAGCAGCTTCTTGTCGAAGATGTCGGCGAACTTGCCCCAGATCGGGGTGGTCGCGGTCATCGCCAGCATCGTGGCCACGACGACCCAGGTGTAGCCGGTCTGGCTGCCCTCGAGGTCGTCGACGATGGTGGGCAGCGCGTTGCTGACGATCGTGCTGGAGAGCATCGCGACGAACATCGCGAGGAGGAGGCCGCTGAGGGCTTCGAGCACCTGGCGGTGGGTCATCTCGCCGCTCTGCTCGGCGGTGATGGTGGGAGCCTGGGTCACTGCGTTCCTTCAGATCGTGGTTGCGTTCCGCAATAGTTGCTGAGCACAACCATATGCCCGTACGGGTCGGACGCCAACCCGGGAGCGGCGAGACACGCGCCACACCCGGTGCGATCGCCGCCCGGGAACCCGGACATGCAGCGACCCGCAGGCCTGCTGCCCCTCGGAGAGGGGCCCCGGGGGATGACACCGGGGGCCTGCGGGTCGGGTGACTGCTGTGGTTTCGCCGGCAGCTGTCGGCGGAGCCGGGCTGCCTTAGCGGGCAGCCACCTCACTCATCCGAAAAGAACTCAGTCTCCGGACCACCTCCCTTCTGTGTCCCACCACCGTACGTCGGCGCGCGGGGCCGCTCAACGGGTTAACCGGACCCGTGGGCGGCGGTGGTCACCCCACGGTCTCCTCGACCGGGGACTCGAACTGCGAGCGGTAGAGCCGGGCGTACGCCCCGTCCGCCGCCAGCAGCTCGTCGTGCGAGCCCTGCTCGACGATCGAGCCGTCCTCCATCACCAGGATCAGGTCGGCGTCGCGGATCGTGGAGAGCCGGTGCGCGATCACGAACGACGTCCGGTCCGAGCGCAGCGCCGCCATCGCCTGCTGCAGCAGCAGCTCGGTGCGCGTGTCGACCGACGAGGTCGCCTCGTCGAGGATCAGCAGAGCCGGGTCGGAGAGGAACGCGCGGGCAATCGTGACCAGCTGGCGCTCGCCGGCCGACAGGTTGGAGCCGTCCTCGTCGATCACGGTGTCGTAGCCATCAGGCAGGGAGTGCACGAAGCGGTCGACGAAGGTCGCCCGCGCCGCCTCGAGGATCTGCTCCTCGCTCGCCTCCGGCCGGCCGTAGGCGATGTTGGCGCGGATGGTCCCGGCGAAGAGCCAGGTGTCCTGCAGCACCATCCCGATCCGGCTGCGCAGCGCAGCGCGCGGGATCGAGGCGATGTCGACGTCGTCGATCAGGATCCGCCCCGACTGCGGGTCGTAGAAGCGCATCACCAGGTTGACCATGGTGGTCTTGCCGGCACCCGTCGGACCCACGATCGCGACCGTGCTGCCCGGCTGGGCGACCAGCGACAGCCCCTGGATCAGCGGCCGCTGGGGGTCGTAGGAGAAGGACACGTCCTCGAAGCGGACCTCACCGTGGGCGTCCGCCAGCGTCGCGGACCGGCCGTGCCGGTCCTCGGTCTCCTCGGGTGCGTCGAGCAGCTCGAAGACCCGCTCCGCGGACGCGACGCCGGACTGCAGCAGGTTGAGCATCGAGGCGACCTGCGTCAACGGCTGGGTGAACTGGCGCGAGTACTGGATGAAGGCCTGCACGTCACCGAGCGACATCGTGCCGCTGGCGACCCGCAGCCCACCGAGCACGGCGATGACGACGTAGTTGAGGTTGCCGACGAACATCATGATCGGCATGATCAGCCCGCTCACGAACTGGGCGCCGTAGGACGCCTCGTAGAGCTCCTCGTTCTGCTCGGCGAAGACCCGCTCGGACTCCGCCTGACGGCCGAAGACCTTGACGAGGGAGTGACCGGAGAAGGTCTCCTCGATGTGCGCGTTGAGCGTGCCGGTGCGGCGCCACTGCTGGATGAACAGCCCCTGCGAGCGCTTCATCACCGCACGCGCGACGACCGTCGAGATCGGCACCGAGACCAGCGCCACGAGCGCCAGCGTGGGCGAGATCCAGAACATCATGGCGAGGACGGCGACGACCGTGAGCAGCGAGGTGAGCATCTGGCTCATGGTCTGCTGGAGGGTCTGGCTGATGTTGTCGATGTCGTTGGTGACCCGGCTCAGCAGCTCGCCGCGCGGCTGCTTGTCGAAGTAGCCCAGTGGCAGCCGGTGGACCTTGTCCTCGACCTCCGAGCGCATCCGCAGCACGGTCCCCTGGACCACGTCGTTGAGCAGGTAGCCGCCGAGCCACGACAGTAGCGAGGCTGCGACGTAGATCGCGAGCACGGTCATCAGGACCTCGGACACGGCCGAGAAGTCGACCCCGTCAGTGAGCTTCATCGACGCGAGCATGTCGGCCTGCCGGGTCTCCCCCTGGGTGCGCAGCGCCTCGATCGCCTGATCCTGGGTCGCCCCAGAGCCGAGCACGTCCTTGCCGATCAGGCCGGCGAAGATGAGGTCGGTCGCGCGGCCCAGGATCCTGGGTCCGACGGCCGTGGCCACGACGCTGACCAAGGTCAGCGCGAGGACGGCGTACGCCTTGTGGCGCTCCGGGCGCAACC
The DNA here is from genome assembly GCA_038259535.1 of Propionibacteriales bacterium. GTDB lineage: Bacteria > Actinomycetota > Actinomycetes > Propionibacteriales > Nocardioidaceae > Nocardioides. Next base: position 11,814 of record JBBSOR010000018.1, read on the forward strand.
GCGCGAGCAGGCGCTTGAGCGAGGGCCAGAACGTGTCGGCCTTCTGGCCGATCATGCCGCCGCCCATCGGGCCGCGACCGGGCCCACCGGGGCCCTGCTGGACCCGCTCGGTCTCCTTCAGGGTGCCGGGCTGGGCCGGCTCCGTGGTCCCAGTGCTGGCCCCGGTGCTCGTCTCGGCGCTCATGCGACTTCCTCCGCGGTCAGCTGGGACTCGACGATCTCGCGATAGGTCGCGCAGCTCTCGAGCAGCTCGTCATGGGTGCCGGTGCCGACGACGGCGCCGTCCTCCATCACCACGATCCGGTCGGCGTGCCGGATGGTCGCGACGCGTTGCGCCACGATCACCACCGTCGCGTCGCGGGTCACCGGCCTGAGCGCGGCGCGCAGACGCGCATCGGTGGTCAGGTCGAGGGCGGAGAACGAGTCGTCGAAGAGATAGATGTCGGGCCGGCGGATGATCGCCCGGGCGATCGCCATCCGCTGGCGCTGCCCGCCGCTGAGGCTGCTGCCGCCCTGGGTGATCTCGGCCTGCAGCCCGTCGGGCATCGCCTCGACGAACTCCCTGGCCTGGGCAATCTCGAGCGCCGCCCACATCTCGCCCTCGGTGGCGTCGGCCTTGCCGTAGCGCAGGTTGTCGGCGACCGTCCCCCGGAAGAGGAAGGCCTTCTGCGGCACCAGCCCGAGGCGCGCCCACAACGTCTCGGGCTCGAGGTCGCGCACGTCGATCCCCCCGACGCGCACGGCTCCCCCGGTCGCGTCGAAGAGGCGGAGCACCAGGTTGACCAGGGTCGACTTGCCGGCGCCGGTCGAGCCGACGATCGCCACCGTCTCTCCGGGCGCGGCCCGCAGCACGACCTCGCGCAGCACCGGCTCCTCGGCACCCGGATAGGCGAAGGTGACCCTGTCGAGCTCGAGCGTCAGCCGCTCGGGCAGGTCGGTCACAGGGTCGGTCGGCGGCACCACGGACGAGTCGGTGTCGAGGACCTCGGTGATCCGGTCGGCGCAGACCGAGGCCCGCGGCACCATCATCAGCATGAACATCGCCATCATCACCGACATGACGATCTGCATGAGGTAGGAGATGTAGGCGGTCAGCGCGCCGACCTGCATGTGACCGTCCTCGACCCGGTGTCCGCCGAACCACAGCACGCCGACGGTCGCCACGTTGGCGACGATCATCACCGTCGGGAACATCGCGGCCTGCCACCGGCCGGCTCGGATGGCGACGGCGGTGAGCTGCTCGTTGGCGCCGCGGAAACGCTCGGTCTCGTGCTCCTCGCGGACGAAGGCACGGACCACGCGGACGCCGGTGATCTGCTCGCGCAGCAGCCGGTTGACCTCGTCGATCCGCTCCTGCATCAGCCGGAAGCTGGGCACCATCTGGCGCACGATCAGCCCGATCGACACGCCCAGCACCGGCACCACGGCGAGCACCAGCCAGGACAGGCCGACGTCCTCGCGCGCCGCCATGATGATGCCGCCGACCATCATGATCGGCGCCGACACCAGCAGCGTGCCCGCCATCAGCACCAGCATCTGCACCTGCTGCACGTCGTTGGTCTCGCGCGTGATCAGCGAGGGGGCGCCGAAGTGCTGCACCTCGCGGGCCGAGAAGGAGCCGACACGGCGAAAGATCGCCGCGCGCAGGTCGCGCCCGAAGCCCATCGCGTTGCGCGCCGAGAACCACACCGCGATCACCGAGCAGACGATCTGCACCAGCGAGACCGCGAGCATCAGGCCGCCGTGGCGCACGATGTAGCCGGTGTCGCCGGTGACCACGCCGTTGTCGATGATGTCGGCGTTGAGGCTGGGCAGGTAGAGGGCGGCCATGGTGCCGACGAACTGCAGGGCCACCACCGCGGCCAGCGGGGCGGCGTACGGCCTGAGGTAGGTGCGGACGAGTCGGAGGAGCATCACGAGTCCTTGTTCTTCAGCACGCCGTGGAGCAGCACGGCGACGATCTGTTCGGGTCTCAGCGTCTGGCCGTCGCTGAGGTGCGGGTGGGAGCCGGAGAAGGTCAGCAGGCGGACGAGCTTGGCCAGCTCCGTGGGACTGACGGTGAGCTCGGCGCGGTGCGGCTCGATCAGGGCGACGGTGAGGAGCTCGCCACGCCGACGCCCCTCCTCCATGTGCTGGTGGGCGCGCGGCGGTCCGACCATGCCCATCGCACTCATGAGCGTGAAGATGCTGCGGAAGCGCACCTGCATCCGCGTCACCAGGTCGAGCAGCACCGCGGCCAGGTCGCGATCGCTGTCGATGGCCTCCAGCTCGCCGAGAAACGGATCGATGTCGAGGGCCTGCTCCACGGCGGCGAGAACCAGGTCGTCCTTGGACTCGAAGACCCGGAAGATCGTGCCCTCGGCGATCCCCGCGGCGTCGGCGATCTGCTTGGTGGTCAGCCCCCGACCGTGTGCGACCAGGAGTGGCACGGTGGCGTCGACGAGGGCCGCGCGGCGGTCCTCCGGCGTCATCGGGCGGGCGCGGGGAGTCACCCAGCGATCATAAATGAGTGAGCACTCACTCACAAATGGCTTTTCGGCTGGGAGCCTGCTTCGAGCCGAGCGCGTCCGCCAACTGACGAGTTGGTGGGTTGGGGGCCTGCGGAAGGCCCGAGCGGCCCCCAGGTCGCCAACTCACGAGTTGGCCAACCAACTGGTGAGTTGGCGGGCCGCCGCCCTACGGTGCCAGCCGCTCGATCCGCCAACCGGAGCCTTCGCGCCGATAGACGAGCCGGTCGTGCATCCGGCTCGGCCGGCCCTGCCAGAACTCCAGGACCTCGGGCACCACCAGGTAGCCGCCCCAGTGCGGCGGCACCGGCACCTCGCCGTCAGCCTCCTCCCGCCCGAACCGCTCCTCCACCTCGGCGTACGACGCCGCGAGCGCGGCGCGCGAGGCCACCGGGCGCGACTGCTCGGACGCCCACGCCCCCAGCTGCGCACCGCGCGGACGGGAGTGGAAGTAGGCCTCCACCCGCGTCGCGTCGAGCACCTCGGCGTGGCCCTCGACGCGTACCTGCCGCTCGAGTGGGTGCCACGGGAAGAGCAGCGCGCACAGCGGGTTGGCCGCGAGCTCGTCGCCCTTGCGGGAGCCGTGGTTGGTGAAGAAGACGAGACCGTCCGGACCGACCCCCTTGAGCAGGACCGTCCGACTGGACGGCCGGCCCGCCGGCGTCGCGGTCGCGAGCACCATCGCGTTGGGCTCGTGCAGGCCCGCCTCGACCGCCTGGGCGAGCCAGGTCTCGAACATCGCGATCGGGTCGTCGGACAGGTCCGGGACGTCGAGGCCCCCGCGGCCGTACTCCTCGCGCAGCCCCGACAGGTCCATGGCGCCGAGGGTAGCCCCGGCGCCCACCCTCCTCGCTCCCTCCTCGCTCCCTCCTCGCCAGGGTGCACAATGAGCCGTCTCGCGACGTCGCCCCGGGACACCCGCGCATGAAGGAGTGACCCATGACCGAGATCCACCACGGCCTCGAAGGTGTCGTTGCGTTCGAGACGCAGATCGCCGAGCCCGACAAGGAAGGCTCGGCACTGCGCTACCGCGGCGTCGACATCGAGGACCTCGTGGGGCGGGTGCCGTTCGAGAACGTCTGGGGCCTCCTGGTCGACGGCGCCTACACCCCCGGCCTGCCGCCCGCCGAGCCCTACAACATCGCCATCCACACCGGTGACGTGCGCGCCGACGTCCAGGCCAGCGTCGCGATGCTCGCGCCCATGCTGGGCATGGGCCAGACCTACGACATCTCCGACGAGCAGGCACGGCTCGATCTGTCCCGCGTCGCGGTCATGGTGCTGTCGTACGCCGCCCAGTCCGCGCGCGGCCTCGGCAAGCCGGTCGTCCCGCAGGCGGAGGTCGACCAGGGGACCACGCTCGCCGAGAAGTTCCTGATCCGGTGGCACGGCGAGGCCAACCCGCAGCACGCCCACGCGATCGACGCCTACTGGTCGAGCGCAGCCGAGCACGGCATGAACGCCTCCACGTTCACCGCGCGGGTGATCACCTCCACCGGCGCCGACGTCGCGGCCGCCTTCTCGGGGGCGATCGGCGCGATGTCCGGTCCCCTGCACGGCGGTGCCCCGTCGCGGGTGCTCGGGATGATCGAGGAGGTCGAGAAGCGCGACGGCGACGCCGCGTCGTACGTCAAGGAGCTGCTCGACAGCGGCGAGCGACTGATGGGCTTCGGCCACCGCGTCTACCGCGCCGAGGACCCTCGCGCCCGCGTGCTGCGACGCACCGCCAAGGAGCTCGACGCACCCCGCTACGAGGTCGCGGAGGCACTGGAGAGGGCCGCGCTGGCCGAGCTCAAGGAGCGTCGTCCCGACCGCGTGCTGGAGACCAACGTGGAGTTCTGGGCGGCGATCGTCCTCGACTTCGCCGAGGTCCCGGCGCGCATGTTCACCTCGATGTTCACCTGCGCCCGCACGGGTGGCTGGTCGGCGCACATCCTCGAGCAGAAGACCACCGGCCGGCTGATCCGGCCGTCGGCGGTCTACGCCGGTCCGAGCACGCGACCGGCGAGCGACGTCGAGGGCTGGAACGCGGCCTGGAACGCCTGAGCCCTGCCCCGGCGGCGTATCTAGGGACGTTCTGGTGGGCGAAACGCGCTCCCGACCTACGCGATCGTCCCTAGCTACCCGGGGCCGGCTGCGCGACGTACCACGAGGTCTTGCCGCGCGCGCCCTTGCGGGTCAGCGAGATGTGCATGTGGTCGCGGTGCCGCAGTGTCGGCGAGCACGAGCGCTTGGTGCGGCATCCGGAGCTGAGGTAGCGCTTGGGGACGAAGCCGTCGTACGACGCATACATCTTGTCGTTCCAGATGACATACATGATCCCCAAGCGCCGGGCCGTCGCGTTGGGCTCGCCCAGGTCGTCGGGCGCGAGGATCTCGTCGAGCAGTGCCGCGGCAAGCGCCTTGTCGGTGTCGTCGCGCGCGTCGAGGAGCCAGTCGAAGGCCCGCGACTCCTTGTGCTCGCTGGTGCTGGAGCCGGCGCACGGACGGCTGATCGGGCCGTAGCCGCCACCGCGCGCGACGAGCCAGTCGGCCAGCATCAGCACGCCCTTCCTCAGCTTGCGCCTGCAGGTCGTCTGGGGCTGGTAGCCGGCGTACGGCTCGAGCGGCATCAGGTAGGGGGCGGACGAGGTCACGGTGCCGCGCTGGTCGTCGGCAGACGCCGCACCCGCACCCCCGAGAAGACAGGCGAGGACCACCGAGAGCAGAGCAACAGCACGACCGAACGCTTGCATGGGGGCGCCCCACCCTTCCCTGAGAACACATGTGACTCAGTGACCGTAGGTGGCCCCAGGAGTCACCGTCAGGGCTTCGAGCGAACATCAGCGCTGTAGGTCACAGCACCCACGACGCCGTGGGTCAGGGTGCGTCGATCGAGCAGGACGGCGTGCCGCCCGGGAGCCGGGACCGGTGGGCGGCAATCCAGTGATAGCTGCGCCGGGCGACGGCGTCGACGCCGGGCGCAGTCATCAGGCGACCCACCACGCGCCACGGGAGCGGCCCCGTGCGGAGGATCGCGGCGAAGGCGCGGTGGCCGTAGTCGACGTGACCGTCCGGGTGGACGTAGGGCATCTCCACGACGGCACGGTCCGCGTCGACGCCCAGCGCGGCGAGGTCGACCGACTGCAACGTGGTGGCGTCGATGTCGACCCCGAGCCGGGGGACCAACGCGGCGGTGCGCATGCAGAAGCCGCAGTCACCGTCATTGAGCATCAGTCCTCGGTCCACGCGCCAAGGCTACGTCGGCGGACCTCAGCCGGAGGCACCGATCCGCCGCCCGAAGCAGCGACTCAGCTCGGAGCCGCAGTAGTAGCCGAAGCCGGGGATCGGCTCGTAGCCCGACGACGTGTAGAGCGCGATCGCCTCGGGCTGCTTCATCCCGGTCTCCAGCACCATCACCTCGATCCCCGCGGCGGCGGCGGTCACCTCGAGGTGGCTGAGCATCCGCCGGGCGACGCCGCGGCGCTGCGCGGTCGGGACGACGTACATCCGCTTGACCTCGGCGGTGACCTCGGCGCCGAGGGCCGCCACCGAGCTGCGCCGCCAGGCGCCCATCGCTACGGGCGTGCGGTCGAGGTAGGCGACGAAGAACTGGCCCACCGGGTCCTCGAACTCGGCATGGTCGATGGGTGAGCGGTCCTGGTTGCCGTAGCGCACGACGTACTCCGCCTGGACGGCCTCGATCAGCGCCTGCGCATCCGGGTGCGTGATCGCGACCCGCTCGAAGCGCAGGTCGGGCGAGAGCTCGGGCAGGTGAGCGCCCCGGCTGTCGGTCATGCGTCAATCCCCCATCGTGAGACATGCGTCGGCGGGTGACACACTAGGACCTGCTGACAGCGTCGTCAGGACCGCCGTTCCCGTTCCACGTGAGGTTCCGCCATGACTGACGACCTGTTGATCCCCGCCGAGCTCCTCCCGGTCGATGGCCGGTTCGGTGCGGGTCCGTCCAAGATCCAGACCAGCCACCTCGACGCCCTCGCCGCGACGGGTTCCACGCTGATGGGCACCTCACACCGACAGGCCCCGGTGAAGAAGACCGTGGGTCGGGTCCGCGAGGGCATCGCCGCGCTCTTCGACCTGCCCGACGGCTATGAGGTCGTCCTCGGCAACGGCGGCGCCACCGCCTTCTGGGACATCGCCTGCTTCGGCCTGATCCGCGAGAAGAGCCAGCACCTCACCTTCGGCGAGTTCTCCTCCAAGTTCGCCACGTCGGCCAAGAAGGCCCCGTGGCTGGCCGAGCCGACCGTGATCTCCAGCGACCCGGGCTCGCGGCCGGACGCGGTCGCCGAGGAGGGCGTCGACGCCTACGCCTGGGCACACAACGAGACGTCCACCGCGGTCATGGCGCCCGTACGCCGCCCGGGGGACGTGGCCGACGACGCGCTGGTGCTCGTCGATGCGACCTCCGGAGCCGGCGGCCTGCCGGTCGACCTGCACCAGGTCGACACCTACTACTTCGCCCCGCAGAAGTGCTTCGCCTCCGACGGCGGCCTGTGGATCGCGCTGATGTCGCCGCGCGCCCTCGCGCGGGCGGAGGAGATCGCCGCGAGCGAGCGCTACATCCCGCCCTTCTTCGACCTGCCGACCGCGATCGACAACTCGTCGAAGAACCAGACCTACAACACCCCGTCGGTGGCCACGCTCTTCCTGATGGCCGAGCAGCTCGACTGGATGAACGGCCAGGGTGGGCTCTCGGCGATGGTCGACCGCACCACCGCCTCCTCGGACGCGCTCTACGGCTGGGCGGAGCGGACGGCCTACACGACGCCCTACGTCGCCGAGCCGGCCGACCGCTCGCTCGTCATCGGCACGATCGACTTCGACGACTCGATCGACGCGGCGCAGATCGCGGCGACCCTGCGGGCCAACGGCGTGGTCGACACCGAGCCCTACCGCAAGCTCGGCCGCAACCAGCTCCGCGTCGCGATGTACCCCGCGATCGACCCGTCGGACGTCGAGAAGCTCACCGCCGCGATCGACTACGTGGTCGCCCACGGCTGACGGCCTCAGCCCGCCAGGAGCTTGAGCACCGCCCGCTCGAGCGCTGCCTGGCGGGCGTCGTCGGTGTCGTACGCCGACCGCACCGTGATGGTGCGACCGCGCTCGTAGGCCTCCACCACGCGCGGGTCGACGTAGGACGACCGGGCCAGGGTGGGGGTGTTGCCGAGGAACCGCGAGACCTCCGTCATCGCGCCCGACACCGCGCGCTTGCGCGACGCCTTGGTCGCCCCCGGCTCCTCGGTCTCGGCGAGCACGGCCGCCGCGATGACGGTGGCGTGCCAGGTCCGGAAGTCCTTGGCGGTGGCCTCGATGCCGGTGCAGGTGCGGATGTAGTCGTTGACCTCGCTCGACCCGAGCCCGCGCCACGTCCGGCCGTCCTTCCAGGCCAGCAGCTCGTCACCGGCGCCGCGCCGGCGGCGCATCACGTCGAGCGACTCGATGGCCGCCGTGTCGTCGATGTCGATGCAGTGCTCGACACCCGACTTTCCCACGAAGCAGAACCGCAACCCCTTCGCGTGGCGTGAGACGTGGTCCTTGCGCAGGGTGGTGAGACCGAAGGAGCCGTTGGTGTCGGTGTAGACGTCGTTGCCGATGCGGAAGTAGCCGAGGTCGAGGAGGCGTACGGCGACCGCGCAGGCGCGCTCGAGCGTCATGCCCTCGGTGCCCATGTCGGTGAGCACCCGCTCGCGAGCCCGGGACAGCGCCTTGCCGAAGAGCAGGATCCGGTCGAACTTCGCCGCGTCCCGGCTCGCGCGCCAATTCGGGTGGTAGAGGTATTGGCGCCGTCCGGCGTCGTCGGTCCCGACGGCCTGCAGGTGGCCGTTGGCGTGGGGTGTGATCCACACGTCCTGCCACGCCGGCGGGATCACCAGGTCCTTGCAGCGCTGGACCTGCTCGGGGTCCAGCCGCTCGCCGCGCTCGTCGAGGTAGGTGAAGCCCTTGCCGGCCCGTCGTCGGGTCCAGCCCGGCTGGTCGGGAAAGGTGCGCCGCAGTCGAGGCATGCGGCGAACCTAGTGCGCGGCGGGGTGGCCTGCGGTCACCCGGAGGGAGGGATCGACGGGGCTGGAGCGACAGTGCCCCGAACGTCGCAGAGGGACGCTCGGGGCACTGCATCGCCGTAGCGGGCACGCTCGGGGCTCACCCCCTCGCGGTCGTGGTCAGGCGCGGACCGTGATGGTGCGGACTACCTTGCCGTTCTTCTTGATGGTGACGACGTGCTCGCCGGAGCCCTTGGGAGCACGCGCGGAGACGACGTCCTCATCACCCAGACCCTGCTTCAGCGTGGCTACCTTCTCCTTGTCCAGCTTGACCACCCACCGAACCTTCTTGCCCACGACCTCGCCCTGCTCGGCGTCGTCGGTGCTCAGCGTGACCTTGACCCCGCGCTTGACCTTGTCGACGGAGAGTCGGCCCGTGGCGTCGACCACCGTGATCGTGCCGTCGGCGCCCGCCGGACCGACCGGACCCACGGCGCCGGCAGGACCGGCAGGACCGGCAGGACCGGCAGGACCGGCCTCACCGTCCTTGCCGTCCTGCGCCTCGGGAAGGCTGGTGAACTCGTAGACGGTCGAGCCGTACTGCATGCGCTCGATGACTCCGTCGCCCTTGATCCCGGACCCGAGGGAGAAGCCACCCGCATAGGCCACGAGGGCGGGGTTCTCGGCAGCCCACTCGGCCAGCGTGCCGTGGCAGTCGGAGCCGGATCCGCCAGTGGTCGAGGGGCAACTGATGCCTCGCTGAGCGGCACGGTCGGCGCCGCCGGTCATCCAGACATCGGCACCGTAGACGGGCTCCACGACGAGGATGTTGTAGGAGTTGGCGTCGGTGCGGTCGGCGTTCGTGTCGAACACGATCTGCCCGCCGGGCTGCGACGGGGTGCCGGTCCACGTCAGGGAGACGTGGGAGGGGATCGGCTGGGCGGGGATGTTGAAGTAGCCCGCGGCCTTGGCGTTGGAGGAGTTGTCGTCGGTGTAGACGTGGAGGCCGTCGCGGAGGAACTCGACGTGGCCGGCGGAGCGGGTGTCGGCGGTGTCGAGGTCGCCGGAGCGGATGGTGGCGGCTGCTGCGCTGGCCGGAGCGGCCACGCCGCCGACGGCGATGGCAGCGGAGGCAAGGACGACGAGACCGCGCGTTCGAGATGACATGAGTGAGTTGACCCCCTGGTCGGGCGAGCGGCACCATGCCGCTTCGCGCACGCCACCACGGCGGCCTCGTGACCGAGACCCACCCCACAGGTGGCGCGAGGCGTCAAGGACACCTTGTCAACTGCCACACGTCGTCCCCGCTTCGACACAGGTCGTCAACGATTCGACAACGCCTCATGGCCAACCACCCCTGCGGGTGGAGTCGGCTCGAGCGGCACGCGCGACCTCGTCGCGCGGACACCACGGCCGAGGCGCTCAGCGGTCCATCGGTCCGTCCTTCAGGACCCGGCGGGCGAGGTCGGCCTGCCTGTCGGTCAGCAGGTGCTCGGGCACCCGCACCGGATCGCGTCCCTCCACGGTGAACGTGTAGACGAACATGTCGGGACGCGGCACGGCGTCCTCGGCAGCGGAGGCCGTGACCGCCTCCGCGACGAGTGGCCCCAGTCCCGAGGCCTCGAGGTCGACCTCGGCCGACTCCGTCCGCCCGATGAACCCGCCGCTGCGCTCCACGCGCAGCCGTCCGGCGGGGGCAGCGCCCGGGACCGGCGCTCCGGTGGCGGTCTCCGGGAGCACGCCGACCTGGCCCCACGCGTCGCGCACGACGTCGGCGTGCTGCCCGGCAGCGGCCACCGTCGCGGCGGCGAAGGCCGCGAAGTCGGCGTCAGCGGCGACGTCGCCGCCCACCAGCGCGTCGTACCAGACCCGGCCGGCACCCTCGATCGACCGGCCGCCGATGGCGACCGCAGCGAGCTGGAACGCCTTGTTGGGGATGCCGGAGTTGAGGTGGACACCGCCGTTGTCGGCGGTGGTCTCGACGTAGTCGTCGACGTGGCCCACCTGCGGGTCGGCGCCGATCTCCGGGTCGTCGTAGGCCGTGCCCGGCGCGGCCATGTCGCGCAGCGCCCGCGCCCTGATCGACGGCAAGAAGATGCCCTCACCGATGAGCCAGTCGCCCTCGGCCGCGTCCTGGCCGAGGAGGCGCTGCCTGAGGCAGGAGGCGAAGACGTCGGCGACCGACTCGTTGAGCGCGCCCGACTGTCCTCGGTAGACCAGGGCGGCGGTGTGCTCGACCACGGCGTGGGTGAACTCGTGGGCCAGCACGTCGACCGGCTTGGTGAACCGCTCGAAGATGCGGCCGTCGCCGTCGCCGAAGACCAGGTGGGTGCCGTCCCAGAACGCGTTGTTGTAGGCCGAGCCGTAGTGGACGCTCAGGCTGACCGGCGCTCCGGCGTCGTCGTGGGAGTCGCGCCGGAGGACCTCGGCGAACATGGCGAGCGTGGCCTCGATCCCGTCGCCCGCCTCGTCGACCCCCACGTCTCCGGTCGCGGGATCACCCGCGGAGCGAGCCGGGGTGCCGGGCAGGGACGTGGTCGAGCCGGCGTCGTGCACCGTCCAGGCCGCGCCGGTGGCGGCGGGCACGGCCGCCGTCCGGGCGTCGAGGCTCCGTCTGGCGCGCAGCGCCTCGTCGCGCAGCGCCTGGTCGGTCCCGTCGACGCGCTCGGCGAGCCAGGGCGGGATGAAGGTGCACCGCGGGTGTGTGTGGTCGGAGTGGGTGTCCCGAGAGGTCATGGGACAGGTCTACCCCGCCACTCCGACAGCCGGAAGGGCTCAGTGCCCGATCAGCAGGGCTGGAAGTCGAAGGCGATGTTGGCGATCGTGACGACCTGGTCGGGGTCCAGGCGCGAGGAGAAGCTCGTCGCGACGTTGGAGTAGTTGATCTGGAACGACGAGATCGGACCCGGATAGCTGATCGTGACGTTGCCGCCGCTGCCCGACGAGTTGTCCACCGCGCTGTTGCCGCCGACCTGCTTGAAAGGGCTGGCCGACGTGCCGACTCCTTGGAGGCCGGACGCCTTGTTGCTGGAGGTGAAGCTGCCCGTCAGCCACACCGAGTCCCAGAAGTCGCCTGTCGTGGAGTCGATGTCGGTGAGAGTGAAGCTCAGGTTGGACACGGGCTTGGAGAAGCTGAACAGGTAGTGGCCCAGGGCGCCCGACGGGCTCGACGTCGTCGCGCGCTGCGCCATGACCAGTCCGGAGGTGTTGAGTCCTCCGACGGAGCCGGCGACGGTGAAGTTGTCGTTGGTCCCGTTGGGGCCGTCGTTGCGGACGTTCATCCCGGAGTCGTAGGTCGCCTTGGCTGTCATCACGTTGCCGGGGAGCGGCCCGTTGCCGTCGACGTCGAAGGTCGCGTTCCACTCGACCGACGACACCCGGTTGACCGCCGTGATGTGGGAGGTGGTCGCGCGCACGGAGGCGCAGGAGGCGGCGTACGCCGGAGCCGTGGTGGCCACCGCGATGACCGGGACGCTCCAGGCCGCGACCCGCGTCACGGTGCGGCGCGTGGGCCGTCCGGCGGCGAGCGTGGCGGTGTCCTGCGGCATGGTCTCTCCAGCGATCGGGACCAACCGGGATAGTTGGCCTTTCTACTACCGGAGGGTATGCGGGCCCGGTCCACGCGCCGGACCCACACCGGTAACACTGGGCGACACCCAGGTGAGACGTGCGACACGTGCGCCGGGAGCGCTACCGCCCCGCCCCGTCGCGAAATCAACGTTCGCGCCCCGGCGCACTAGACTTCTCACGCTGCGGCCGTGCCGGCCGCGCCCCGGCCGTTCGGCCGCTCGCTCGTCTCAGCCCGGAAGGCTCCTGCATGTCCACCCAGTCCCGCACCGACCTGCGCAACGTCGCGATCGTCGCTCACGTCGACCACGGCAAGACCACGCTGGTCGACGCGATGCTCCGCCAGGCCGGCGCCTTCACCGCGCACCAGGCCGAGAGCGTCGCCGACCGCGTCATGGACTCCGGCGACCTCGAGCGCGAGAAGGGCATCACCATCCTCGCGAAGAACACCGCCGTCCACTACGCCGGTCCGGCCGGCGGCGGCCAGCCGATGGTCATCAACATCATCGACACCCCCGGTCACGCCGACTTCGGCGGCGAGGTCGAGCGCGGCCTGTCGATGGTGGACGGCATCGTGCTCCTCGTCGACGCCTCCGAGGGCCCGCTCCCCCAGACCCGCTTCGTGCTCCGCAAGGCGCTCAACGCCGACATGCCCGTGATCCTGGTCGTCAACAAGACCGACCGCAGTGACGCCCGGATCGCGGAGGTCGTCGAGGAGACCTACGAGCTCTTCATGGACCTGCTGGACGAGAGCCACAGCCAGGACGCCCTCGACTTCCCGGTGGTCTACGCCTCGGGCCGCGCCGGCATCGCCAGCCTCGTGGCACCCGAGGACGGCACGATGCCCGAGGGCAGCGACCTCGAGCCGCTGTTCAAGACGATCCTCGAGACCATCCCGGCCCCCGTCTTCACCGAGGGCGCCCCCTTGCAGGCCCACGTCACCAACCTCGACGCCTCCCCGTTCCTCGGCCGCCTCGCGCTGGTCCGGGTCCACGAGGGCACCCTCAACAAGGGTCAGACCGTCGCCTGGATGCGTCGCGACGGCTCGGTGAAGAACGTCAAGATCACCGAGCTCCTCGTCACCGAGGGCCTCGAGCGCCAGCCCGGGAAGAGCGCCGGCCCCGGTGACATCGTGGCCGTCGCCGGCATCCCGGAGATCACCATCGGCGAGACCCTGGCCGATGCGGAGAACCCGATCGCGCTGCCGCTCATCCACGTCGACGAGCCCGCGATCTCGATGACGATCGGCACCAACACCTCCCCGCTCGTGGGCCGCACCAAGGGCGGCAAGGTCACCGCTCGCCTGGTCAAGGACCGCCTCGACTCCGAGCTCGTGGGCAACGTGTCGCTGCGCATCCTGCCGACCGAGCGTCCCGACGCGTGGGAGGTGCAGGGCCGCGGTGAGCTGGCGCTGGCCATCCTCGTCGAGCAGATGCGCCGCGAGGGCTTCGAGCTCACCGTGGGCAAGCCCCAGGTGGTCACCAAGGAGGTCAACGGCAAGGTGCACGAGCCGTTCGAGCGCCTCACCATCGATGCGCCCGAGGAATACCTCGGCACGATCACCGAGCTGCTGGCCTCCCGCAAGGGCCGCATGGAGTCGATGACCAACCACGGCACCGGCTGGGTCCGCATGGAGTTCCTCGTGCCCGCCCGTGGCCTCATCGGCTTCCGCACCGAGTTCCTCACCGACACCCGCGGCACCGGCATCGCGCACGGCATCTCCGAGGGCTACGAGCCCTGGGCAGGCGAGATCCGCTCGCGCACCAACGGCTCGCTGGTCGCGGACCGCAAGGGCGCGGCGACGGCGTACGCCATGACCAACCTGCAGGAGCGCGGGATCATGTTCCTCGAGCCGACCACCGAGGTCTACGAGGGCATGATCATCGGCGAGAACTCCCGCGCCGACGACATGGACGTCAACATCACCAAGGAGAAGCAGCAGACCAACATCCGGTCCGCCACCTCCGACAACTTCGAGAAGCTGATCCCGCCGCGCCACCTCTCGCTCGAGCAGTGCCTGGAGTTCTGCCGCGACGACGAGTGCGTCGAGGTCACCCCCGAGGCGGTCCGCATCCGCAAGGTCGTCCTCGACGCCAACGCGCGCGCCAAGACCGCGTCGCAGTCGCGCAAGGCCAACAAGTAGTCCTGCTTGTCCGACCTTGATCTGCCTGCTCCGCCCGGCGACGACCTCGCCGGGCGGTTGGCCTCGTGGCTCGAGGGGCTGGGGCTGGCTGACCAGCTGTCGGCGGCCGGCCTGCCGACGTACGAGCATGGGGCCGACGGCCTGGTGCACTGGCGCGACGCGGCGACCGGCGAACCGCGGGGCCCCGACCGACTGGTCGACCTCGACCGGATGCTGCACTCGCTGGGCGACGACCCCACTCATGCGGTGCCGATTGCCCTGGTCCGACTGCGCCGGGAGAGCCGGCTGCGGGCGGCGCTCCTCGATGGCGGCTGGCTCGACTACGCCGGCGTCGGACGTCTGCGTGGCGCCTCCGAGAACGCGGCCCGCTTCGAGCTGCACAAGGCCTCGGAGCGCCGCACCGTGCTCCTGGTGCCGCACGAGGGAGCCACGCTCGTCCCGTCCTTCCAGCTCGACGACCAGGGTGAGGTCCGCGAGGAGCTGCTCGCGGTGCTGGAGCCCCTGCTGACGGCCAAGGTCGATCCGTGGCGGGTCTGGATCTGGCTCACCACCCCCGCTGCCCTGACGGGCGGTGCCGTCCCGCACGAGGCCGCCCGCGATCCGGAGGAGTTGCCGATCGTGCGGCACGCCGCGGTCGCGCTGGCCGAGCGGGCCCGCAACTCCACGGCCTGACATGCCACGCTGCCCCCCGACCATCGGCCGAGGAGCAGCGTGAGGCGTGACAGGGATCAGTCAGTGACGACCGCGACGCCTTCGATGCGGATGGGCTTGTTCTTCGCCACCACGATCCGGAGCTTGCCCTTCATGGGCTCGTCCAGCCGGATGGTGCGGAGCTGGCGGAAGGCGGTCTTGCCCTTGAACCGGACGGTGCCGATCCTCTCCTTGCCGAGGAAGACCCGCGCGACGCCTCCCTTGGGCAGCTTGCCGATCACCAGGACGATCTTCTCGGTGGTGGGCACCCGGGTGACGAGCTTCGAGCCCTTCTTGCGGGAGGTGAGGTAGTCCGTCGCGAAGGCCTGACGCTCCTTCCGCCGATCCCACTTGCCCCTGCGGGCGAAGGTGCTGTCGTCGCGCGGGACCGTGAAGGAGACGCTCGCCGGGGTCGGGTCGGCGACTCCGGCGGCATTGACCGCGGCGACGGTGACGGAGTGCGTGCCGGCCCGGAACTTGTCGGACAGACCCGCGGCGTCACAGGGGACCGTGTCGCCGTCCACCGTGCAGACGAAGGTCGCAGGCGTGACCGTCGACGCGTACGTGAGGGTCTGCCGCCGCTTGAGCACGATCGAGCCGTCCGCCGGCCCCGACGTGACGGTCGTGTCGGGGGCCGGGGTGGCCGCCAGCTTGAACGAGGCGTCGTTGACGTCGAAGAAGTAGTTGTCCACCGCCTCGATCTTCAGCCGTACGTCACTGGCGGTGACGTTGGGCATCGCGAGCGTCTCGGAGCCGTCGTTGGCCGTGGCGGCCGCAAGGACGGTGCCGAAGCTCGCCCCGCCGTCGGTCGACAGCGAGATCTTCACCGTCGGGGCGAGCCCCTGGGTGTTGTTGACCGCCCACGTCACCGGGACGGACGAGCCGCCAGCCAGCGTCGCGCCGGCTGCAGCCTGCGACGTGACGAGGAACGGACCGGCCGTCTTGTCCACGGTGAGCGCGACGTCGTCGGACGCCACGCCGCCACCGTTGGGGAACAGGTCACGCGCGGTGACCCTGAACGTCATGACCCCGCCGGTCTGGCCGAGGCTGCCCTTGTAGGCGGCGGTGGGCAGGAACTCGGAGTAGCAGTCGAGCAACGTGTCGGGCAGCTGCTGGTTGGTGGGTGTGGTGGGCGTCGGGCAGGTGCCACTCGCCGCGTTGGTGTTGCCGGACAGCACCTGCGCGAGATCGGGGAAGACCCGGGTCGGGCTGCCGTCGGCGAGGTTCTCACCCGGCGACGGGGTCTGGAGCGTGCCCTCGTCGGTGACGAGCGCGTCGTCACCGAAGACCCGGAAGAGCGGGCCGACGACCTTGTCGTTGCTTGCCAGGCGGGTGCCGTTGCCGAAGTTGGTCTGCTCCCAGAGATAGACCAGGTCGTCGCCGTCGCCATCCGTCGCCGAGCCGGTGAGAGCGAAGGGGGTGCGGATCGGAATGGTCCGATCGGCCGGGGCCGTCGCGACGGGCGCGACGTTGTCGGCCACGTCGGGCGTCTCCGGCTGCGCGACCCCGTCGTTCTGGGCCGGTCCGCCCTGGGAGGTCTCGCCGACGTAGCCGCCGACACCCGCAGGCTCGACGGTGAGCTCGGCGACGTCCGTGAGGACGTCGCCGAGGTCGGGGATGATCGACGGCACGTCGTTGAAGATGACCTGGAAGCCACGCCCGTCGGGCGCGGTCACGTCGGGGGTGTAGCCGAACTCGTCGAAGCCCCACTGGGCGATCGAGACGTCGAGCCCGGTGAGGCCCTCGATCGCCGCATCGAGGCCCGCAGCGTCGTAGTCGGCGAACGGGATCGACGCGGTGTCCCCGTCGAAGCCGAGCACCAGGGTGTCGCCGGCGCCGAAGGCCTCGGTCAGCGACACCGTCTGCACCTCGACGTTGTCGTAGGTCGACGCGCGATAGGTGTCGACCTCGTCGATCGTGCGGAAGGAGAAGTAGGGGTCGGTGTGCGGCTGGAGGTCGTCCTGGCCGCAGATGCCGGCGTAGGCCATCACCGACGAGCCCGAGCCGGGCTCGACCGAGGCGGCGGAGATGTTGCCGCCGCAGGCACCGAGGGCGCCGTTGAAGGTGTGGTTGCCGGAGAACTGGTGTCCGAGCTCGTGGGCGACGTAGTCGATGGCGAAGAAGTCACCCTTGGGCTCGGGCAGGCCGGTGCAGCCACCGGCCTTGTAGTCACCGCCCACGACGCCGAGGTAGGCGATGCCGCCGCCGTTGACGCCGAGGGCGACGTGGCCCACGTCGTAGTTGGAGGCGCCGACGAGCTGGCCGAGGACGGTGCGGTTCTTGCCGAGGGTCGGCACGTCGCAGTAGTCGAGCTCGCCGTCGGTGGTGGCGGTCGCGGGCTCGAAGCAGGGCGCGACGCCGCACGGGCCGTTGGCGCCGGTGGCCTCCGCGTCGGTGTCGAGGTTGAGCTTGTCGGTGTCGTTGACCAGGCGCAGCTCGGTGCCCAGGTCGTCGTTGTAGATCTCGTTCACCCGGTTGATCAGGGTGACCTTCTCCGCCAGGACGTTGTCCGCGCCGAAGTAGGCCGCGTAGCTGGGGTCGGAGGTCAGGGCCAGACGGTAGAAGTGGCGCTGGACGGGCGCTCCCGGCGCGGTCGAGCGATCCTCGGCGGCCGAGGTGATCGTGTCGCGCAGGGCCTGGACCTCGCCCTCGGCGCGGCGCTGGACCGGTGCGGACAGGGATGACGCCAGATAGCTGAGGTGGGCCGTGGTGCCACGGCGGTTGTAGGCCGGGTCGACATACCAGTCGCCTGCTGCTCCGGGAGTGCGCACGAAGGCGTGGAAGCCCATGGGGGTGATGTCGAGGGCGATGCTGGCGCGGCGGTCGTCCAGACCGCGCCCCGACCAGGTCCCGATCTCCGGGTGCGAGGCGGCGAGCTCCGACTCCATCGTCTGTGTCCGCTGGACGCGGAAGGCCTGCAGGGCGCCGTCCGGACCCGGGATCTTGACGGTGACGGAGCCGTCGGCGCCGGGCAGGGCTGCGCGCAACGCGGCGACGTCCACGCGGCTGGCCGCGTAGTCGTCCGGCTCCACGCGGACCTTCGAGCCCGTGGGCTCGAATCCGCGGAGCGTGGTGAACAGCGGGTCGTCGGGAGCGGCCGTGGCGGTGGACGCAGTCCAGGCGGGCAACACCCCCAACCCCACGACCGTGGCGACCAGGACAGCGAGACGGCGGGTGCCGGATCTGGACAAGGAATTCCCCCTCGGGTGACAGTGCGAGGCAGCCTAGGCATGAGCACCGACAAGCACCACCCCCATGGGGCGACTGGTGCGTCCCAGGGGGGTTCAGGGGGATTCAGGTGGATGCGTGTCGCAGGGTGGGCGCGAGGACGAACAAGCCCAGCACCGGAAGCACCGACAGCAGCACGAGCGCTCCCGTCATGCCCAGCGGTCCGCTGATGCCGGCGACGACGGCTGAGCCGATGCTGCCGCCGATCAGGAAGAGCAGCGTCGAGACTCCGAGGGCGACGCCGCGCACCTCGACGGCCACCGCGTCGCCGACCACAGCGCTGAGCGCGGGCTGGCCGAGCCCGAAGGCGAAGGTGACCAGCATGATGCCGACGACCAGGATCGGCGCGCTCACCCAGTGCGAGCCCACAGCCGCGACCAGCAGGGCCACCGATGCGACAAGACCGGCGACCGCAAGTGCGCGCCCCGGGCCGATGCGGATCAGAAGGGGGCCCGTCACCCGGGGAACCCAGAGCGCCACGAGCGCGCTGGGGAGCATCGCGAGCCCCACCTCCCAGGCCTCCCACCCGTCGGCGAGGAGGACCGCCGGCAGGCTGATGAGCAGGGCGAACCATGACGCCGGCACCGCGGCCGCAGCGATCGCGCTGCGCACGACGACGGCGTTGCGGATCACCTCGACCGGTAGGAACCCGTCGGGGCGGCGGCGTACGGTCGCGCGGACCGCGGGGACGCCGAGCAGGAGGAGCGTGGCGCCGATCGCGGCGACGAGCAGACCGGCCGACGGAGACTGCACGAGCAGCACCATGCCGGCGGCCGTGAGGGCGACGAGGACGGCGCCGACCACGTCGAGCCGGGCGCCGGTGCCGCCGGTCGAGAGCGCCCGCCACAGGAAGGGCACGACGAGGGCGCCGACGATGGGCAGTGCCATGACAGCGCGCCACCCGAACGACGCCTCCACGAGCCCGCCGACCAACGGGCCGAGACAGCTCACGGCAGCCGCGGTCCCGGCGAGGCGGCCAAAAGCGAGTCCGCGGATCTCGCCGCTGTAGCGCGCGGAAAGCACGGCGACACCCAGGGTGGGCACGGCGGCCGCGCCCGCACCCTGCACGAGGCGGGCGCCGAGCAGCACCTCGAAGGTCGGCGCCATCGCTGCGACGAGCGCGCCGACCGACATCAGGACGAGGCCGGCGAGCAGCGGTGCCCGGACGCCGACGAGGTCGGAGATCCGGCCGTAGAGCGCGGTGGTGACCGCGAGCATCAGGACATAGAGGCTGATCGTCCAGGCCGCCATCCCGGCGTCGACGCCGAGGTCGGGGCCGAGCAGCGGGAGCGTCACCGCCGCGCTCGAGGACCCCATCCCGGCGAGGCCGAAGAGGAGGCCGAGGAGCGTCGAGATGCGGCGGGAATCGTCAGCCGACTGGATCGTGTCGGTCTGGGTGGCGGAAGTCATCGAGATGGTTCAACAGCACCAGAGCTCACCGCATTCCAAAGAGCGCCCGCGGATGATCAGCAGATGACCGGCTGGAACGACATGTTCGAGATGCCGATGAAGGGCGAACCGGTGGCGGCGAGACCCTGGAAGTAGGTGAAGGAGACGCTGGAGACGGCCGACGTCCACTTGACGTAGACGTTGCCGTTGTTCGACGAGCCCGCGGAGTTGTCCGAGGTGTCGCTGTTGGCGGCACGGAACGGTGCCGCGGCAGAACCGGTGCCCTGCACGTAGGTCTGGCTCTGGATGACGTACGCGAATCCGCCGGAGCCGACCGTCACCCGGTCGTCCCAGCTGTTCCCTCCGGAGTCGATGTCGAGGAACGAGAAGTTGAGGTTGGTGACGTTGACAGGAGCCCCGGTGCTGGTGCGGGTGAACGTGAACGTGGCCGTCTGGCTGCTCCCGTTGGCGCTTCCGCTGTAGAACCTCAGGACGCTGTTCAAGCCGCCGGTCGGGTTGGTCGAGATGGTCCGGTTGTTGTTGGCGTTCGTCACGCCGGACAGGGTGAGGGTCACCGTCACCGCGCCCACGGTCGTGCTCGAGAAGACGTTGCCGTTGCCGAGTGTCGACCACACGAGGGTGGTCGCCGGGCACGGCGACGCGGCATAGGCCGGAGCCGTCGCTGCCACGGCCAGCACGGGGACGCTCCAAGCGGCCCCGCGCACGACGGTGCGCCGGGTCGTGCTCAGGCTTGCGTGAGCGCCCTGGTCTGCCATGTCGTTCGTCCCACCTCTCGGAGAAAAGTCCAGATGGACTCTCCGTGATCAAACGTAGGAGGCCGTTCGCAACGCGAGGGCAACAATCGGCCACACGTCGTTGCGATTTTTACCACCTACATGAACAAGACGAAATTGTAGGAGAAACGCCTCAATCTGTCCGAAGTTCCGCGCAAATGGCCCACCTTGGGCACAGGGCACGTCAACGTCGAGACGCCTCAAGAACGCGAGGCGTGCCGTACACCCACGACCACCGCATCCGCTCGGCAGCCACGGCGACGCCGATCGGCACCGCCACACCCAGGGTGGTGCCGAGCACGAGGTGCAGCCAGGGGTCACTCACGCCCGCCTGCTGCAAGACGATGCGCGCCCCGGACGCGACGACGATGTGGGCCAGGAAGATCTCGAGGGAGCGGCGCCCGACGAGAGCGATGACGCCGCCCAGCGGTGAGCGAGCCACCAACGCCGCGAGCGCCAGCGTCGCGAGCGTGCCCGCCAGGCACCCCAGCACTCCCAGCGCCACCGTCACGACGGTCCGACCGTCGCCGCCCGTCGTGGGCGTGGTCGCCTCCGTGGTGAGCCCGATCCACCACCAGGCACCGCTGCCGATCACCGCGGTCCCGAGCACCGGAACAAGCCGCCGAGCCGCGGCCGCGTGCCGGGTCTGGGTGACGACGCATCCGGCGAGGAACGGCAGCAGCAGCGCCCAGCCGCGCGTGAAGGCGTACGGCGGGTCGTAGCCCCACACCGCCAGCGCGAGCAGGGCGGCGAGGAAGAGGACGGCGGCACCGAGGGCCCGATTGCGCCAGGGCTGTGCCATCGCCGCCACCACGGTCACGGCGATCAGCCATGGCAAGAACCACAACTGGCCCTCGGGGATCCAGATCTTCGCGATGTCGCCCACTGTGACCTGCGTGTTGGCGACCGACGACGCGGCGATCCGCACCGTGCCCTGGATGAGCGTCCAGAGCAGATAGAGCCAGATGAAGAGCACCACTCGCCGCGAGAGCGTGCGCCGCACCCCGTCCCGCTCGACCGATCGTCGGACGAAGAGACCGGACAGGTAGGCGAAGGTCGCGAGGTGGAAGAGATACAGCAGCTGGTCGAGGGTCAATGCCGTGTCGTACGGCAGGAGTGACGCCGAGGCCAGCCCGCGCTCGACGTGGCCGAGGACGATTGCCACGATCGCGATCCCCCGGGCGGCGTCGACCGACCGGTCGCGCACCAGGGCGGGGGTCCTCGTCTCCACGGGGCACCACTATGGAGCACGGACCGTACGATTCGGGCCATGTCATCCGGCCCGCTTGCAGCGCTTGTCGTCACGCTGACCTTGTCGGCCGTGCTGCTCACCAGCGGGATAGCCAAGCTCCGCGACACCCGTGCCACGCGTGATGCTTTCGATGCGTTGCGCATCCCCGCGGTGATCCCCACGGGTGCGGCCGCGACCGCCCTGCCATGGATCGAGATCGCCCTCGCCGTCCTCCTGCTGGTGTCGCCGTCGGGATGGCTGGTGCCGGTGACCGTCGCTCTCGCGCTCCTGATGCTGGCCTACACCTGGGTCGTCGCGCGGGCCCTGGGCTTCGACGAGCCGGTCACCTGTGCGTGCTTCGGCAGGCTCGGTAGCCACGACATCGCCCGGACGACCCTCGCTCGCAACGTGCTCCTCGTCGCCCTGGCTTCTGTCCTCGTGTGGTTCGCCATTGACCGCGGCTCAGTTCCGGCTGCTCTCAACGACCTCGACACCGACGGCTGGTGGGCGCTGGTCGCCGCAGCCGCGTCCGCCGCGATCGCCGTGCTGGTGATGGGTGGCTCGCCGTCCGGCGCGGGCCGGGTCGGCGACGAGGAGCTGCTCGACTACGCCCGCAGGCTCGTCCCCTACGGCGTCCTCACCCTCGCCTCGGGACGTCAGTCGACGTTGTCAGAGCTCGCGGCCACCCAGGCACGGCTGCTGGTGGTGCTCAGCCCCGCCTGTGGCCCATGCACCCGGACCGCCGAGAAGCTCGACGCCTGGGCAGCCCGGCTCTCCCCGGTTGTCGGAGTCGTCGCGATCTACCCCGACGAGACAACCGCAGCGGAGGCCGCTGATCACTCTCCGGAGCTCAGCGCCTGGGAGCCTGAGCTCAACATCCGCCGGGTGTTCTCCGTCGGCACGCCGGCAGCCATCCTGATCGGGGCGGACGGATTCCTGGCCGGAGGACCGGTCGCGGGCGAGAACAAGGTCGCGCGCTTCGTGGAGGACGTCCTCGCCGAGCTCGCGGCTCAGCCGTCTCCCCACGAGTGACCCGCTCCGCCTCCTAGGATCGTCGGGTGCCCGATCCCTCCGTCTCCGTCGTCGTGCCGACCCGTGGGGGGGCGGACCGGTTGCCGGTGCTGCTCGATGCCCTGGCCGCCCAGGTGCTCGACGAGCCCTGGGAGGCCGTGTTCGTCCTCGACGGCGACGTCGACGGCAGCCGAGAGGTGATCGAGGCGTACGCCTACCGGCTGGCCGTGCGGATCGTCGCCCTGCCGGACAGCCGCGGGGTCAGCGCCGCCCTGGCCGCCGGCTACGCCGCGGCCACCGGCGGCATCGTCGTGCGCTGCGACGACGACCTGAGCCCGAGCCCCGGCTTCCTCGCCGGCCACCTGGCCCGGCACCGGGCACGCGCCGCGGGCGCCGCGCCCCTCGGCGTGATCTCGCTGACCCGTGACGTCTTCCCCGACTCGGCCTACGCCACTGCCTACGGCCACCCCGCCAACGAGCGCCTGCTCGCCGAGGCCTACTCCCGGCCCGCCGGCGAACGGTGGCGACACTGGGCGGCCTGCAACTCCGTGCCGAAGGCGGCCTACGACGCCGCGGGCGGCTTCGACCCGTCGATGTCCTATCGCGAGGACTCCGAGCTCGGGCTGCGGCTCGCGCAGTCGGGGGTCGAGATCGTCATCGACCGCGACCTGGAGATCGAGCACCGCGAGCCGGCTCCCGACACGGCCGCCCGGGCCGGGAGGGCCTTCACCTCGGGTGCCTCGACCGTCTCCTTCGACGCACGGCACCCCGGCACCCATGGCGATTCTCCCGCGCCGACCGGCCCGTGGGGGCGCGCCGTCGCGCTCGCGTCCTCGCGCATCGGCTCGCGCGATGACGCCGTCGCGCTCGGACATCGGGTCGACGCGCTCCTCCCCCGGCTGCCGGAGCGCGCCCGCGGCAAGGCCGTCGCCTGGGCCGTGGAGTCCTCCGCAGCCGCCGGTCGCCGGGTCGGTGATGCCACCTGGGTCAGGGACGCTCCTGCCGTCGGAGCGGGCGCTGTCAGCGTGGTGGTGCCGCACTACGGCGACCCGGCCCCGACGCTGGCCCTCCTCGAGCAGCTCGCCGCCCAGACCCACCCCGTGCAGGTGATCGTGGCCGACGACGCCTCCCCCTCGCCCTTCCCCGGCCGTGACGGCGTCGAGGTCGTACGACGCGGCGCCAACGGCGGCTTCGGGGCCAACGTCAACTCCGGTGCCACAGCGACCACGGGCGACGCGATGCTGGTGCTCAACAGCGACCTCACCATCGAGCCCACCTTCGTCGCCGACATGGTGGCCGCGGCGCGACGACACCCCGGATCGATGCTGGCGCCACGCATGGTCGACGATCACGGTGTCGAGGCCTCGGTCGGCCGGAGGTTCCCCCGCGTGCGGCACCAGACGGCCGCGTGGCTGACGCCGCTGGCCCGCTTTCGCAGCACGCCGGCCTGGCACCGCGCCGTCGGCCACCACGTCGGCGCGCCCGATGCCGAAGTGGAGGTGGACTGGGTGGTCGGTGCGGCGATGTGGATCCCCGTGGCGGACTTCCGCGCCGTGGGCGGCTTCGACGAGCGCTTCTTCATGAACTCCGAGGAGGTCGACCTCCAACGCCGCCTGCGCGAGCGAGGCGTACGCGTGGTCGCGCTTCGCTCCCCCACCGTCGTGCACGAGGGCGGCGGGTCGTCGCCCTCGGAGTCGCGGCGACGCTGGCTCGTGGACGGCGAGCTGACCTACGCCGACAAGTGGGGGACGCGCCGGCGACTCCAGGTGGCGCTGGCCGCGGCGACCGGAGCCAACTTCGTCGTCAACGCCGCGCGGCGGGCGGCCGGGCGCGACGTGCATCCTCTGGACGTCGCACGCACCGAGCTCTCGCTGATCCGAGGTGGACGATGACGCGCGCACTGATCCTCTCCGAGCACGACCTCGACGCCTGGGGCCGACGGTTCGAGGCGGGCGAGGTGCCCGCCCGGCTGCCCTACGGCGTCGACGCACTGGCGGAGAACCTGGGCTGGACCCTCAACGGCGCACCCCGCGCCGCCGACCCGCGGTGGGGCCGCTGGCGCGACCTCGTCGAGCACCGTGCGGGCTTCCCCGTCGAGCGTGCCGCGCGCGGGGCTCGGGACGCACACCGCAGCGACGTGGTGATCGCGCTCCTCGAGCAGCAGGGCGCGGCCGCGTCCCTGCTCCGGCGGGCCAAGGTGCCGCCGTACGGCTCGACACCGCTTGTCGTGTGGTCGTGCTGGCTGGCCGACGACCTCCGCTCCGCCGACCCGACGCAGCGCAAGAAGCTCAAGCGACGCTTCGACGGCGCCGACCTGATCACCCACCTCTCCCGCCACGAGACCGAGATCTTCACCGACCTCGGCATCAGCGAGGACCGGTTGTTCCCGGTGACCTACGGCGTGAGCCACGAGTTCTACGTCCCCGGGGACGCACCGCGTGACATCCAGCTCCTCGCGGTCGGCCAGGACCGCGGCCGTGACTACGGCACGCTGTTCGACGCCGTCCGCGGCACGGATCTCGTCCTCGACGTGGTCTGCAAGCCGGAGAACCTCGCCGACCTCGACGTGCCCGACAACGTGCGCGTCCACGGCGTCATCCCCCTGCGCGACTACCGCGAGCTGCTGCAACGGGCTCAGGTCGTCGTCGTGCCGACGAGGGACCTCGCCTATCCGACCGGCTCCAGCGTCGCGCTCGAGTCCGCCTCGTCGGGCGCCTGCGTGGCCGTCACCGGGACCCGTGCGATGCGCGACTACTTCACCGACTCGGCGGACTCGCGCCTCGTCGCCGAGGGCGACGCCGACGGCTGGCGTCAGGTACTCACTGAGCTGTGCGACGACGGCGCCCAGCGGGAGCGGCTCGGGGCGGCTGCACGGTTGAGCGTCGAGTCACGGTTCAACGCCCGGCACATGTGGACCGAGCTCGCCGAGGTCATGGCCGAGCGGGGCCTCATCTGAGCCGAGTGCTGCGGATCGTGGCCGCGAAGCGGTCCCGGCCGTAGGTCTGCTGCGCCCACCCCTGCACCCGGTCGGAGCGCGACTGGGCTTCGGCGCCGGAGTCGAGGACGTCCACGATCGCCGTGGCAAGTCCGTCGGGGTCGTCGGTCAGGCCGGCGTAGAGGTCCTCCCCCTCGATGCCCTCCGCACCGACCGAGGTGGTCACCACCGGGACGCCGTGGCACAGCGCCTCGACCGTCTTGAACTTCACGCCGGCACCCTGCAGGACAGGGACCAGCGCCACCGCCGCGGCGGCGTACTCCGCATCGAGGTCGTCGACGAACCCGGCCAACGCGACCCCACTGTCGTCGGGGAGCCCGGCGACTCGTTGCCGCAGCTGGTCGGTGGCCCCGCCCCCGACGAACCGGAGGACGGCGTCGGGACGACGTGCGCGGACGAGCGGCCAGACGTGGTGCAGCGTCCACAGGGCGGCCTTGTTGTTCTCGTCGCGCGCCAGGTAGGACACGACGATGACGAGCGGCGCACCCGCAGGCTCGTGCGGCGGCTCGGCCCCGGCCGACAGGGGCGGGTGTACGACGGTGTGCCCGGGGTTGCCGAGCAGCGCTGCGTCCTTGCCGCTGAAGACCAGCACGTCGTCGAGGCGGGTCACCATCGCGGCCTCGTGCCGACGCGAGCGCCGGGCCACGCCCTGCCAGTAGCGCCGGGCCTCGGGCGAGTCCTGGGGTTCGCGGCTGAACGACTGGCTCATCACGTCGTGGAAGGTGCCGGTGATCCGGGCGTGCGGATTGAGACGCCTCAGGAGGCGGACGAGCCGGATGGACTCGGAGTACTGGAGGTCGATGACATCCGCCTCGCGGATCGCTCGGCGTGCCTCGTGCGACCGCGTCAGACCGAGCAGGAAGTCCAGGCTCGGCAGCCCCGGATCCCGTCGGCGCCACCTG
The DNA here is from genome assembly GCA_038259535.1 of Propionibacteriales bacterium. Classification (GTDB taxonomy): domain Bacteria; phylum Actinomycetota; class Actinomycetes; order Propionibacteriales; family Nocardioidaceae; genus Nocardioides. The sequence goes on from JBBSOR010000018.1 coordinate 38,248, forward strand.
CCGTCGACGTTCACCGACAACCGGTTGAGCGCCTTGCCGATCGGGGAACGACGCGCCTCGTGACCGAGCAGCAGGAGACGTCGCGGCACACCAGGCTTGGTCGCCGCCTCGTGGTTGAGCCGGTTGCCGACCGTGAGCATCGTCAAGTCGGTCTCGTCGTCGAGCAGCCGCTGCAGCTCGAGGAGGTAGCGGCCACCTGCGTGCGGCACGCCTTCGTGGCCGACGTACATGCTGATCAGCACCACGCGAGGTCGGGTCACGGGTTCATCCTCCCAGACCGGAGGCCGCACCTAGACTCGCTGGGACCTGACGAAGGAGTGCGATGAAGCGGCTGATCCTGGCCCCCCACATGGACGACGAGGCCATGGGGTGCGGTGGCCTGATGGCCAAGCACCCCGACGAGTGCGTCGTCGTGGTCATGACCGACAGCGGCGAGGTGCGTGCGCGTGAGCACGCCGAGGCGATGAAGATCCTGGGCGCTGCCGACTCGCGACTGCTGGGCTTCCCCGACGGCCAGACGCCGCAGCACATGACCGAGATGGTCGGGGCGATCGACGCGATCATGGCGGACCTCAAGCCCGAGGAGCTCTACCTTCCCTACCCCTCGCTGCACCAGGACCACATCGCCGTCTACGAGGCCGGCATGCGCTCGTGCCGCGTCTCGATGTCGCTGGACCACTGGTTCCCCCCGAGCGTCTACGTCTACGACATCGCCGTCTACGACGTGAACCTCTATCCCACCGACCTGCGGTGGAACGTCTTCGAGGCGCTCACCGAGGAGCACATCACCGCGAAGGAAGCGGCCTGCCAGGCCTACCAGTCCGAGATCCCGACCGAGGTGCACCCGATCAACAGCGTGCGCCAGATCGCCGGCGCTCTCGGCCAGGTGCGGCTCGTGCCCTACGCCGAGCAGTACGCGCTCGTCCGGACGGTGCGCACGTGAGGGTGGCGATCCACCAACCCGACCTGCTCCCCTGGCCGGGCTTCTGGTTCAAGATGCTCAACTCCGACCGCTTCGTCCTGGCGGTCCACGACCAGCTGCAGAAGCACTGGGTGCAGCGCCGCGTCACGATGCGCGACTCATGGGTGACACTGCCGCTGGAGACGAAGCCGCACCTGATCCCGATCAACGAGACGTTCGTGAAGCCGGGCTGGCAGGACCACCTGGAGAGCTCGATCACCGGCCGCTACCGCAACGCCCGGCACTGGAAGGACCGCAGCGGCGACGTGCTCGCGATGATCCATGCGGTCGACTCGCACAACCTGGCCGACATCAACCACCAGCTGATCCTGTCGATGCGCGACTACCTCGGCATCACGACCGAGGTCGTCGTCACCGAGCCCCCGCAGCAGAAGGCCGCCGACCGCGTCCTGGAGCAGCTGCAGATGGTGGGGGCGACGTCCTACCTCTCCGGCACGGGAGCCAAGGACTACCTGGGCGAGGAGGCCCAGGCGAAGTTCCGCGAGCTCGGCATCGGCCTGGAGTTCTCCGACCACCACAAGACCACGGGCGACTCGATCGTCACGGTGCTGATGGACTACGACGAGCCGATGGAGGTCGTGGCGAAGGCTGCGGCTCCGCACTGACCTCGTCCGTGGCGCGAGCTGCCAGGCCGAAGACGCACACACCGACGAACATGGCGAAGTCGACGTTGTCGAAGAGCCAACCGAGGTCGTGGGAGTCCCACCAACGCGTCAGCGGGATGTGCAGGTAGGCGAAGACGATCACGAACACGCCCAGCGAACGCGGCAGCCACTCAGTCCGGGTCGCAAGAACGATCCCGGCCAGGGGTAGCCAGATCTGGTGGTGTGGCCAGGCCACCGGTGTCGCTATGACTGCCGCGCAGCCGAGCACGATCGCCGCAGCGACGTGGTCGCCCGCGCGACGTGCCTTTCCAGCATTCCAGTAGGCCAGCCCAACGAGCAGTCCCCCGATCCCTAACCACAGGACCGTCTTGAGAGTGCCGTCGAACCCGGCGCGGGTCAGCGCTCCCGTCACGCTGCTGTTGAACCGCAGCTCAGCGTCGCCCACGCGTTCGGTCTGAAAGACGGCGTCGGTCCAGAACCGGTGAGAATCGGCCGGCAGCACGATCCAGGCGATCGCCACGCATGCCGCGAACGTCCCGATCGAGGATGCCAACGCCCGCCACTGGCGCGTCACGAAGAACCATCCCCAGATGATCATCGGAGTGAGCTTGATCGCGGCGGCCACGCCGACGAGCACACCCCGGAGGCGGTCGGGAACGAAGCGACCGACGTCGAGCAGGAGCATCAGGGCGAGGACGAGGTTGACCTGTCCAGTGATGAGGTCGCTCTGCACCTGCACCGATCCGAGGAACGCACCGACCGCCAGACCGCCAGCGATCAGCCTTCCGCCGGTCGACGTCGGCCAGCCACGCGAGACCGCCACCAGCGCGGCGACAGCGACAGCGACGAGAAGGCAAAGCGTGAGCCAGATGAGGCCGGTCGTCGCGGGCGGGAACCATGTCAGCGGACGGAGCACGATCGCAGCGAACGGCGGGTAGGTGAAGCCGTACCTGCCGCCATCCGGAGGGAAGTCGTAGAGCGCGCCTCCGTCCTTCAGGAAGTTGATCGCGCCGATGTAGATCCCGATGTCGCCTTCGATCCCCAGCTGCCTCGAGGCACCGAGCTTCCAGTCACTGACGACGTGCCGCAGGGCGACCACGGCAGCCAGCACCAGCAGTGCCCACCGCGCGACAGCCGACCTCGTCACGACGGCATCCCCCGGGGCAGCTCCCAGCCGCTGAGGATGTCGCGCACGATGCTCCACCGCGGATCGAGCTGCCACGCGCCTCCGTCCGCGTCGCTGCGGATGTGGAACCACGGTGCGACGACCTGCTCGGGGCGCCCGAATCGCCAGGCACTGAGGTAGCCGCCCCAGTAGGAGAAGGTCGAGTTGGCCAGGATGAGCCGCGGTGCGTTGGCGAGCAGGCCGAGGTGGATCTCCGGCGGTTGACCGGTGTTCTCGAAGTCGAGCACCTCGCAGTGCGATGAGAGCCAGGCGAGGTTCGACTCACACCACTCGATCCCGTCCGAGACGACCAGGATGCGCCGGACCGGCCCGCCGACCTCGAGGCTGCGGGCCAGCGCGACCCGCAGGTAGTCCTCGACATCGAAGCCGTAGTTGCGCCAGTTGTCCGCGTTGGTGACGTAGTCGCCCCGACGCACGTTGACGACCACGTCGCGGTCGGTGACGCGAAGCGTGGCCGGTACCCGGTCGATGTCCAGGGCCCCGCTGGGCTCCAGGAAGCCCTGGATGAACCTGGCCAGCACGTGCTCATCGAAGTGCGGGCCGAACTCGTTGTGCAGGCCCTTCTCACGGCGGTCCGTGAGGCGTACGTCCTCCGGCTCGACCAGGAGATCCGCCGCCCGGTCCCCGAAGACCGGCAGCCACCGGTCCATCGCAGGAGTGCGGAGGCACACCATGTCCTCGCCGCGACTGCGCTGGTCGTAGGCGTGCATCCAGTCGTAGAGGAAGTTGCCGAGGTGAGCCGTGGGTTGGGTCCACAGCACCGTTCGGGGACCGCGTCGGACCCACCGGTCCTGGAACCTGTCCACGGCCTTGCGGACTCGCCGGTCCATCAGACGCTCATCTCTCGGGGTCGTTCGTCGCGGCGCCCGCAAGCACCCACTCCGGCTGCCATCCGCCTGGCAGGTGGTCGACGAAGCTCCACTGCTGGTCGTACTCGTAGCAACGCCCGGGCCCGTAGCGCCGCTGGAAGAAGGCCGGCGCCCACACCCTGGTGTCGCCCAGTGCGGTGGCGGCGACGGCTGCCCCCCAGATCGAGAAGGTGGAGTTGGAGATCACCAGCCGGCGTGCCGAACAGACGTCGCGGAAGTTGTCGATCGGGCCGTCGCCCGGCCCCGGGTAGGTCACCTCGCCGACGACGTCCGAGAGCCATGGCAGGTGCTGGCGACACCACGCGAGATCATCGGAAACGATGTGGGCCTTCCGAACCGGCCCGTCCTCGGCGATCGCCGCCTCGACCGCGAGCCGCAGGTAGGAGGCCAGGTCGATGGCGAACTCCGGCCGGTGCGCTGGGTTGCTGTAGTAGTCGCCCCTTCGGACGTTGAGAGTCAGCACCCCATCGCCGGCGAGCTCCGAGTCGACGGCACCAGCAAGAGCGGGTGAGGTGAGGAGCCAGTCGCGAATGAAGGTCGCGCGACCGTCGTCCGTGTAGCCACGCGGATCACCTGAATGCGCCTCGGGCTCGGCCCAGAAGTGCGCCCGCTGGTCGAGAGCACCGACCTCGGCGGGCTCGACGAGCCACGGCTGGACAGCGGGGAAGTAGGGAATCCAGTAGCGCATCTTGTCGATGACAAGCACCCGCGGAGCCGTCCTCTCGTCGCGGTGGGCATGGGCCCAGGCCCAGAGATACAGCCGATTGCCGAAGCCCATGAACTCAGGCGTCCAGTTGACGACCCGCCGCCCGAACTGCCGGCGTGCGGCAGTCAGCCCGGGCTCGGCCAGTAGCTTCACCGCGGCCTTGGCACCTCCACTCATCGGCGCCGGTCCTCGAGCCG
>JBBSOR010000019.1:0-42183 GCA_038259535.1 Propionibacteriales bacterium
AGGCCCACTTCACCGACCCCGACTACGACCACAAGAAGGTCGGGCTCCTGCGACGCAAGGTCGACAACCGCGACGACCGGATCCGACCCGAGCTGCTCGCCGGAGCGATCGAGCGGCACGCGGACGCTGATGCGATCTTCACCAGTGACACCGGGATGTCGACGGTCTGGCTGAGCCGTTTCGTGCGGATGAGCGGCGGTCGGAGGCTCCTCGGGTCCTACAACCTGGGCTCGATGGCCAACGCGATGCCGATGGCCTTGGGCGCCCAGGCGCTGGATCGCGACCGTCAGGTGATCGCCTTCTCCGGCGACGGTGGCCTCTCGATGCTGATGGGCGACCTGATCACCGCCGTCTCCGAGGACTTGCCGGTCAAGATCGTGGTCTTCGACAACGGACGCCTCGGCATGGTGAAGCTCGAGATGGAGCAGGTCGGGCTGCCCGAATTCGGCACCGTGCTGCACAACCCCGACTTCGCCAAGGTCGCCGAAGCCATCGGGATGCGAGGGATCCGGGTCACCGACCCTCACGACGTCGACGGTGCGGTCGCCGAGGCGTTGGCCCACCCGGGCCCGGTGCTGCTCGACGTCGTGACCAATCCCAACGAGATCGCCCTTCCGCCCAAGCCGACGCTGGAGCAGGGCTGGGGGTTCGCGATCGCGAAGATGAAGGAGTTCGCGGTCTCTCCCGAGTAGGCCCGCGCGAGCCGCAACCCCGCGTCGGCACGTCCTCAGCTGCCCTCGTCCTCCACGACTCCCACGGTGCTCAGCACTGCGCGCCGCCACTCGGCCGGGGTCGTCGGGGTTGGGCGGCCGCCAGTCTCGAGGGGGCGACGGTCGATGCTCAACCACTCCTCGGCGAGGCGGTCGGCCACCAGCGCCAGCAGCGGGCCCGCGTCGCGCAGGCACGCAGCGGGGTCCGGTTCCAGCTCTGTCAGTGCATAGACGGCCGACAGGCCGGCTTCCCGGGCGCTGTCGCGCGTCAACAGGTTGCGGCCCACGACGGCGACGACGCGGCATCCATTGGCCGCCGCGACCCTGGCGACTCCCACGGGGCCCTTGCCGCGCAGGCTCTGTGCATCCAGCGATCCCTCGCCGACAATCACCAGGTCGGCGTCGGCGACCAGCCAATCGAAGCCGCTGAGCTGCAGGGTGAACTCGACTCCGGACACGAGGCGTGCGCCCGCCAGAGCGACGAGTCCGAAGGCCAGGCCCCCGGCGGCGCCGGCTCCGCTCGCCTCGCGGTGGTCCTGGCCCGTGCGAGTGGCGACCCGGTCCGCCCAGTCCTGGAGCCGATCCTCGAGCTGGTCGACGAGCGCGGAGTCCGCGCCCTTCTGCGGTCCATAGACCTGCGCCGCACCTGAGGGGCCCAGGAGGGGATTGTCGACGTCGCATGCGACGACGAGCTCCACCCCCTGCAAGCGCTCGGCGAGACCGTCTCGCCCCACCCCGGTCTTGACGGGAGGCCGACCCAGCTGTGCCACGTCGATGCCGAGTGCCTCCACTGCGCCGGCGCCGCCATCAGTGGTGGCGCTCCCTCCGACACCCACCACGACCCGGGTCGCCCCACGGTCGACCGCGTCGAGGACGAGTTCGCCGACGCCATACGTCGTCGCGCGCCGCAGGGTGTCGGGGGTGGGGGGGCCGGGGAGGAGTCCGAGCCCGGCTGCGGAGGCCATCTCGATGACCGCGACCTGGCCACGCATCGCGTAGCAGGCGCGGACAGAGGCGCCGAGGGGCCCGGTGACCTCAGCGGTGACGGCCTCGAAGCCGTGCTCCAACGCGAGGGCGACCGTGCCTTCGCCGCCGTCGGCTATCGGGTGCTCGACGACGTCGGCCTCCGGCGAGTGTCGCCGCACCCGCGAGGCGACGATGGCGGCGACTTCCGCCGCCTCGAGAGAGCCCTTGAACTTGTCGGGGGCGACGACGACCCGTAAACGTCGGGTCCTGCTCACTGGGCGTTCCGGTAGCGGTCCGCGAGCACGACGTAGTCGGCGGCGTTGGCGACCAGGCCGGCGCGCTCCTCGTCGCTCAGCGGTCGTCGGGCCTTGGCCGGGACACCTGCGATCAGGGTGCCCTCCTCGAACCGGCTCCCCTCGAGGAGGACCGCGCCGGCTGCGACCAGGCACTGCGGGCCGACGACGCTTCCGTTGAGGACGGTCGAGTGCATCCCGATCAGAGTGCCTTGCCCGATCGAGCAGCCGTGCAGCACCGCGCCATGACCCACGGAGACCTGCCGCGCGACCCTGACCGGGAAGCCGGGGTCGGCATGGACGATCGCGCCATCTTGGATGTTGGTCTCCTCGCCCACCGAGATCGTGTCGCCATCGGCGCGCAGCACAGCGCCGAACCAGATGCTGGCGCGCTCCTCGACCGTCACGGCCCCGGCCAGGACCGCGGTCGAGGAGACCCAGGCCTGCTCGTCGACCGTCGGCGCGTCCGCGTCGAGCGTGATCCGCAGCGCGCTCACCGGGCTCACAGGATCGCGCCGGGGTCGAGCATCGAGCCCGTCGTCCCGGCGATCTTGATGGGAAGTGCGATGAACAGGAACTCGTAGGCCTTCTCGCGTGCCAGGTCCTCGAGATAGATGCCCTCGAAGAGGTAGATGCCGTTCTCGATCAGCAGCAGCGTGTGCACCGGCTGCGGATTGGCGGGGGAGCCGAGGTCGGGGGCGGGCTGCACCTCGAACGTCTCGGTGTCGCTGCCCACGGCGACGACGCCCTGATCGAGCAACCACGCGGCGGCGGAGAGGTCGGGGCCGGCCGTGGTGTGCCGGGCCATCTTCTCCGCGTCCGGCCAAGCGCCGAGGTAGCCGGTGCGGATCATCACGATGTCCCCGGGGCCGATCGTCACGCCCTGGTGCTCGGCGACCTGTCGCAGCTGGTCGGCATCGACGACCTGGTGCGAGTCGAGTGCCTCGACGCCGAGGAACCCCGGGACGTCGAGCAGCACACCGCGGCGGATGAAGGGCGGCAGCTTGCTGCCGTCACCGACCGTCGGCCCGCGGTCGCCCAGGTGCTCGCGGGCGTTGGCGCCGTCGAACCAGTGGTCGTCCTCGCCGATGGTCATGTGGGCCAGGGCGTCGACATGGGCGCCGCTGTGGGCCGTGCCGCTCACGCTCTCGGCCATGTACTGCAGGTTGACCTCGTTGCTCGGGCCCCAGGGCTCGACGCCGTCGCCGCGCAGGCCGGACGGGGTGCGATACATGGTCACCTGGAACGGAGGGTGCGCACCGAAGAGGGGCATTCCGGTGAAACGGGGCAGCGCCAGCGAGAGCATCCTGCCCGTTCGTGGCAGCTGCAGAAGGGCGAGCAGCTCCTCCGGGGCCTGTTCAGCGGCGGGGCCGGTCTCCCGATAGGTGCGGCCGGTCGCGGGGGTGTCAGTCATCAGTAGGTCTCCTCAATGCGCTCGATTATCGATAGTACCGGCCCGTCGCCCCAGGCGAAAAGTGAGAAGCAGAACCTCGCGGTGGCGCCAGCGATCGCCGGCGGGCCCGTCGCCGGGTGAAGGCCCTGCCGACGACGTACGCGTCAGGCCGGGTCGGTCGGGTTGACGTCGATCGCCTTGAACGCCTCGGTCTGGGCGCGGATCGCTCGCTCGGCAGGCAGTCGTTCGATCGAGGAGGCCCCGAAGAACCCGACGACGCCGTGGGTGTTGCGCAGCACGTAGGCGGCGTCGTCGGGCTCGGCGATCGGTCCGCCGTGGCACAGGACGATGACGTCGGAGCGCACCGCGACGGCGGCGTCGTGCATCTCCTGCACCCGCGCGACCGCCTCGTCGAGGGACGCCGCGGTCTGGGCGCCGATGGTGCCGCTGGTCGTCAGTCCGAGGTGGGGCACGAGCACGTCGGCACCCGCGCGGGTCATCGCAGCCGCTTGGTCGGCGTCGAAGACGTAGGGAGAGGTGAGCAGGTCGCGCTCGTGCGCGAGGCGGATCATCTCCACCTCGAGGTCGAAGCCCATCCCGGTCTCCTCCAGGTTGGTCCGGAAGTTGCCGTCGAAGAGCCCGACCGTGGGGAAGTTCTGGACGCCGGTGAACCCCATGGTCTTCAGCGTGTCGAGGAACGGGCCCATCAGGCGGAACGGGTCGGTTCCGTTGACCCCTGCGAGGACGGGGGTGTTCGGCACCACCGGGAGCACCTCGGCGGCCATCTCCAGCACGATCGCGTTGGCGTCGCCGTAGGCGAGCTGGCCGGCGAGTGAGCCGCGTCCGGCCATCCGGTAGCGGCCGGAGTTGTAGATGATGATCAAGTCGATATCGCCGGCGGCGGCAGCCTTGGCCGAGAGGCCGGTGCCGGCGCCGCCGCCGATCACGGGTCGCCCGGCGGCGATCGTCGATCGGATCCGGGTCAGGGCATCGCGTCTGTTCATGAGGAAGACCTTCTCAGAAGGGCCGGCACGCCAGGGATGTGAGCAGGTCCGCGGTCTCGACGGAACGTGTCCCGACTCGGTTCGCCTTCGGTCTCACCAGGTGTCGACGGTGAGGTGCATGGCGTTGAGGTAGTGGTGGATCTCCTCGGCGTCGGCGCCGGAGCGCATGATGACCTGGAGCCCGAGCAGGTAGGTGGTGAGGAGGTCGGTCCGAGCGCGGGCGAACTCGGAGTCGGCCTGCTCCTCGGGCAGGGCCTGGGTGATGAGTACGCCGATGCGTTCGCGCATCTGTCGTCGGTAGTCGGTCGAGAACTCATAGCCGGGCAGGGTGCCTCGCAGCTCGTTGGAGGCCATCACCATCAGGCAGCCGTCACGGCCTCGCTCGGAGACCGCGTCCGCCTCGAACATCTCCAGGAACCGGTGGATCCCGTCGACCCCGTTCCCGGCCCGGTCGATCAGGGCGGCGAACATCGCCATCCGCTCGGCGAGGTAGCGGCGTAGCACGATCGCGAACAACTCCTCCTTGGAGCCGAAGGCTCGGTAGAGGCTCGGTTTGTGAACACCGCTGGCCGCCACGATCTCCGCCATCGTCGTCCGGCCGTAGCCCTGCCGCCAGAACAATGCGGTCAGCTCGGCGAGAACCGCTTCCTCGTCGAAGAGCCTCGGGCGGCCGAGGGTGGCCTTGGCGGGCGTGCTCATGAGGCGATCCTACGACCGGGGACCACATCTGTACCGCTCGGTCGCAAAATATCGATGCTTAAGGTACCGTTCGGTACAGAATGCAATCACCGAGGCGGCAGTGCTGCCTCATCACCGAAGGAGCGCCGATGACTGACTTCCCGCTGCACGACGAGTCCACCGCCCCCGAGGCGAGCAAGGACCTGCTCGCCCGCTCGAAGAAGCAGAACGGCAGGATCCCGGGGCTGCACGCGACGATGGCCGAGGCGCCCGGACTGCTCGAGGGCTACCAGGTCCTGCACCAGTTGTTCCTCGACTCGAGCTTCGACAAGGACGAGCTGACGGTGGTCTGGCAGGCGGTCAACGTCGAGCACGCCTGTCACTACTGCGTTCCGGCCCACACCGGGATCGCGAAGGCGATGCAGGTCGACGATGCGATCACCGACGCGCTGCGAGACGGGACTCCCCTTCCCGGCGAGCGCCTGGAGGCGCTGCGCACCTTCACCCTCGCCATGGTCCGCGAGCGGGGAGACGTCGATGACGCCGCGGTGCAGGCCTTCCTGGACGCCGGCTTCACCAAGCGCCAGGTCCTCGAGGTCATCCTCGGGGTCTCGCAGAAGGTGATGTCCAACTACACCAACCACCTCGCGCGGACGCCGGTCGATGCACCGTTCGAGAAGTTCGCCTGGCAGGGAGCACCGCGACCGTCCGAGTCCTGACGGGCGACCGGCGGACGGACGTCACCCGGGGCGAGGGCTCGGGGTTCAACACGGGGGTGCGAGTCCGTCCGCCGTGGCCTCCTCGTCACGGTCAGCCGCCGTCCCCGAGTCGAGCCACGCCGACTCGGGGTCGAGGAGGCGAACCTGTCGTCCGGCTCGTCGATGGCACGCGCCGGGCCACCGTGCTGAACGGGCGCCTGGCGATCACCGCGCGAGACGACGGGCTCCACTGGCTGGTGCTCGACGGCACGTCCTCCGACGGCGACACAGTCGGCACGGTCGCAGCGTCAGGGGGGCCGCGACCGACGACGTGGTGCTGGTGCGGCTGTGAGTGTTCGCACATCGGCGCGTCGGCGGGAAGCACGCGGCGACGCCGACCGTTCTCCCCAGCATGACGATCATCGGACTCATCGGCAGTGGATTCATCGGTACGGCGATCGCCCGGCAGGCGATCGAGCAGGGGCACGACGTGGTGCTCAGCAATTCACGGGGCCCTGAGACCCTCGTCGAACTGGTGACGGAGCTGGGCGAGCGCGCCACCGCCGCTACTGCGCACGAAGCGGCCGCGGCCGGCGACCTGGTGGTGGTGACCGTCCCGTTCAAGGCTCACCGCGACGTGCCGGTCGAGCCCCTGGCGGGCAAGGTCGTCATCGACACCAACAACTACTACTTCGAGCGCGACGGCCACTACGAGGAGATCGACGAGGGCCGCACCAGCGTGAGCGAGATGCTGGCCGACCACCTGCCGACCTCGAAGGTCGTCAAGGCATTCAACGCGATCCAGGCCGCGCACATCGTCACTGAGGGCCGGCCCGCCGGCACCGACGGTCGGCGCGCGCTGGCGATCGCCGGTGACGACGCAGACGCCAAGCGGGCCGTCACCGATCTCATCGACTCCTTCGGGTTCGACGTCGTCGACGCCGGCCCGCTCGCCGAGGGCCGGCGCTTCGACCGCGACAAGCCGGCGTACGGCGCGGAGGTCGACGTCGAGGGGATGCGCGAGGCGATCGCAGCGGGCTGAGCCCACGCCCACCCCACGCCAGCGCCCACACCGGCCTGGCGTGCGTTCCTGTCCGCGCTACCGTGGAGTAACCAGCTCCACCCACCACCCCGAGGATGACAGCCATGGCCCGCCTGGCCCCGGACAAGGTCGTGCTGCACGGCCACGAGCTCTCCTACGTCGACAGCGGCTCCGGTCCCGTCGTGCTGTTCATCCACGGGATCCTCGGGTCGCAGGGGCAGTGGGCCGACCTGGTCGACCGGGTCGACGACGACCACCGCGTCGTGGTGCCCGACCTCTTCGGCCACGGCGAATCCGCCAAGCCGACGGGCGACTACTCGCTCAGCTCGCACGCCGCTACGCTGCGCGACCTGCTCGACCACCTCGGCATCGAGCGGGTCACGCTCGTCGGTCACTCGCTCGGCGGCGGCATCGCGATGCAGTTCTACTACCTCTTCCCCGAGCGGGTGGACCGCCTCGTGCTGGTGTCGAGCGGCGGTCTCGGGCGTGAGGTCAACCTGGTCCTGCGCTCGGCGACCCTCCCCGGCGCCGAGCAGGTGCTCAGCGTCATCGCGTCCACCCCGGTCCTCGACAAGGTGGAGGCGCTGGGCCGTGGCGCGCAGAAGGTCGGCTGGAAGCCGGGGGCCGACATCGGCGCGATCTGGCGCGGCTTCACCTCCCTCGGTGACCGGCAGAGTCGGCGCGCGTTCCTCGCCACCACCCGCGCCGTGATCGACTTCGGCGGCCAGAGCATCAGCGCCCACGACCACCTCGGGGCCGTGACCGCGCCTCCGACGTTGATCGTGTGGGGCTCCAAGGACCGGATGATCCCGGCCTGGCACGCGATCAGCGCCCAGCGGGCGTTGCCCGGCTGCCAGGTCGAGCTGTTCGAGGGTGCCGGCCACTTCCCCCACCTCGACGACCCCAACCGCTTCGCTCGGGTGCTCCGCGACTTCATGTCCGACGAGGGCTGAGCCATGTTCGTCCGCAAGCCCGCCTCAGTGTCCGCCGCGGAGGGCGCCCGCGCCGCCCACGAGGGGCGCGTCGTCGTCTTCTGGCGCCAGGGCTGCCCGTTCTGCACGGGTCTTCGGCTCAGGCTGGGCACCAGGGCGCGCGACGTCGTGTGGGTCGACGTCTGGGCCGACCCCGAGGCCTCGGCGTACGTCCGCAGCGTCAACGGGGGCGACGAGGTGGTGCCCACCGTGGTCATCGACGGCGAGCCGCGCACCAACCCGTCACCGCGCGAGGTCCGCGCCGCCCTCGGTTGAGCCGCGGTCCGCGCCGGTGCCGGGGCGTCGGCCGGCAGCGGCATACTCCCGCGCGATCGCCGCGCCGAGTCGCGCGTTGTGCTCGACGAGCGCGATGTTCGCGATCAGCGAGGTGCCGTCGGTGATCTCCACGATCCGCCCGAGGAGGTAGGGCGTGGCGTCCTTGCCGCGGATGCCGAGGGCGTCCATGTCGTCCAGCGCCCGGTCGATGATGGCGCCGATCTCGTCGGCCGGGATCTCCGACTCCGCCGGGATCGGGTTGGCGACGACGACCCCGCCGTCGAGCCCGAGCGCCCACTTGGCCCGCATCAGGGCGGCGACCTCGGCCGGGGAGTCGACCCGCATCGGCGCGCCGAAGCCCGAGGACCGCGAGAAGAACGACGGGAACTCGTCGGTGCCGTAGCCCAGCACCGGGACCCCCAGCGTCTCGAGCTTCTCCAGCGTCAGGCCGATGTCGAGGATGCTCTTCACGCCGGCGCACACCACAGTCACCGAGGTGGTGGCAAGCTCGGTGAGGTCGGCCGAGACGTCGTACGACGTCTCCGCGCCGCGGTGCACCCCGCCGAGCCCACCGGTCACGAACACGCTGACCCCGGCGAGAGCCGCAAGCCGCATCGTCGAGGCGACCGTCGTCGCGCCGTGCAGGCCGCGCGAGACGACGTAGGGCAGGTCGCGGATCGAGACCTTGATGACGGAGGTGTCGGAGGCCAGCAGCTCGAGGTCGTCGGCGGACAGGCCGATCGTGGGGCGACCGCGCAGCACCGCGATCGTGGCCGGCACCGCACCGCCGTCGCGGACGATGCCCTCGACGGTGCGGGCCATCTCGACGTTCTGCGGGTAGGGCATGCCGTGGCTGATGATGGTGCTCTCCAGCGCAACGACCGGCTGCCCGGACGCGAGCGCGTCACGGACCTCATCGGTGACGGTCAGCATCAGGGTCGCTCCTCGTTGACGACGGCGGCCAGGTCGGGCCGGACGGTGTGGGGACTCTCGATGGTGGCGGCCGCGGCCCGGTGTCCGGCGCGCGCCGCCTCGACCGGGTCGGCACCGCGCAGCCAGGCTGCCACCCACGCCCCCAGCATCGCGTCGCCCGCACCGGTGACGTCGACGACGGTGGCCGGCACCGCGGACAGGTGCACCGGCTCGAGACCGCGGCTGCACATCCACGAGCCCTCCGCTCCCGTGCGCAGCCAGACGTGCTCGACGCCGCGGTCATGGAGGACGGTGACCGAGCCCTGCCAGTCGGCGGCGGTGCGCCCGGTCAAGGCCGCCAGCTCGTCGTTGTTGGGCGTGACCAGGAAGAGGTCGCGCACCAGGTCGGCCAGCCGTGCCGCCTTGGCGACCGACACCGGCTCGAAGGCGACCGGGACATCGGCCTCCGCAGCGGCCGCCATGACCCGGGCCGCCTGGGCATGGGCGAGGTTGCCGTCGACCACGACCAGCGCGGCGTCGTCGAGGTGCAGCGTGTCGAGCTCGAGGCGGTCGATGATCTCCATGTCCGACACCGCCGCCACCAGCTCGCCGCGGTCGTCCAGGACTGCGGTGTAGGTGCCGGTCGCGCCCGGCACCCGGCGTACGGCACCCACGTCGGCGCCGCACGCGGCGGTGACCCGCAGCGCCTCGTCGCCGAACGCGTCGTCCCCCACTGCCGAGAGCAGCCGCACCGGGGCGCCGAGCAGGCCGAGGCAGGCGGCGATGTTGCGCCCGACGCCTCCGGGGGAGATCCGGGTGTGACCGGGGTTGCTGGTCGCGGGAACGAGGGGCGCGGACGTGCGCGCGACGACGTCCATGTTGGTGCCGCCGACGACCACCACCCACTGCCTCACGCGCAGATCCTGACAGGGGCCCGCGGGGTGCATTCACAGGATCCCCACTGGGAACTCCCACGCGAGTGCCAGCCGGGGCGAGGAGGGTCGGGCCATGGCCCTCTCCGAGATCCCGGCTCCGGCACCTGCCGCTCCGCGGTCCCACGGCGTGCGACGACTGGGCGTGCGCGCCCGCCGCGACGCCGCTGTGCGCCTGGCGGCCGGGAGCTCCCTGTGGCTCTCGCTGCTGCTGGTGACCTGGTGGTGGGTGAGCGGGGGCGGCGTCGGTGATCTCGGCGGCTGGGCCTCCGCACTGACCTCGCTCGGCCGGATCACGGGGCTCACCTCGGCGGTGCTGCTCCTCGCGCAGGTCGTGCTGATGGCGCGGGTGCCGGTGCTGGAGCGGGCCTTCGGCCAGGACGAGCTCGCCCGGCTGCACCGCCTCGTGGGCTTCACGTCGTTCAACCTGATGCTCGCGCACCTCGTGACGATCACCTGGGGATACGCCGGCGGCTCGCTGACCTCCACGCCGCGCACCCTGTGGGACCTCGTCGTCAACTATCCCGGCATGCTGCTCGCCACGGCGGCCACCGGCTGTCTGGTGATGGTCGTCGCGACCAGCATCAAGGCGGCCCGACGCACGCTGCGCTACGAGTCGTGGCACCTGCTGCACCTCTACGCCTACCTCGGCGTGGGCCTTGCGATCCCGCACCAGCTCTGGACCGGCGCCGACTTCACCTCCTCGACCGGACGTCAGGTGTTCTGGTGGTCGGTCTGGGGCGCCGCCGCGGCCAGCGTGCTGGTGTGGCGGGTCGGGCTGCCGGTGTGGCGCAACCTGCGCCACGGCCTCCGGGTGGCCGCAGTCGTCCCCGAGGGTGACGGGCTCGTCTCGGTGCACCTCACCGGCCGCGCCCTGCACCGCCTGCCCGTCGAAGCCGGCCAGTTCTTCAGCTGGCGCTTCCACGGCCGGCCGGGCTGGACCCGCGCCAACCCCTACTCGCTGTCCGCCGCGCCTGACGGGTGGTCCCTGCGGATCACGGTCCAGGACGTCGGCGACGGCAGCGGCGCGACGGCCGGTCTCACGGTCGGCTCGCGCGCCCTGGTCGAGGGACCCTACGGCCGGCTCAGCCCGCGTGCCCGCACCCGCCACAGGGTGCTGATGATCGGCGCCGGCGTCGGCATCACCCCGTTGCGCGCCCTGGCCGAGGGCCTGGAGTACGCCCCCGGCGACGCGCTGGTCCTCTACCGCACCTCGGCCACGCCCCTCTTCGTCGACGAGCTCAACGAGCTGTCGCGACGCCGCGGCCTCGTCGTGTGGGGACTGCCGGGACGACGACGTGCCCCGGACTCGTGGCTCGGCGACGGTGTGGACACCCCCAGCGACCTGGCGGCACTGACGTCCTGGGTCCCCGACGTCGCCGACCGCGACGTCTTCGTCTGCGGCCCGCGGCCCTGGACCGAGCTGGTGATCCGCGACCTCCGCGGCGCCGGAGTGCCCGAGCACCACATCCATCTCGAGAACTTCGGCTGGTGAGACCGTGAAGCGCATCGTCCTGTGGGTGCTGAGCACCCTGTCCACCGTGGTCGTCCTCTTCGGCTACCACACCTCGACCTCGTCGGTCATGGCCACCAGCAGCGAGGGCACCATCTCCGGGTCGCTCACGGGGCAGACCACCTCCGGCTCCGGGACGGGTGCGGCGACCAGTGGCACGGCACCACCGGCCGTCGGCGCGAGCGGCGCCTCCGGCGGGTCGTCCTCCGTCGCGAGCGGCACGGTCACCGGCGACGTCGCCCAGACGCGCTGGGGGCCGGTGCAGGTGCAGCTCGAGGTCTCGGGCTCGACGATCACCAACGTCACGATCCTGCGGTACCCCGACTCCAACGGCCGCGACATCCAGATCGCCAACTACTCGTTGCCCCAGCTGATCCAGGAGACCCTCGACGCGCAGGGCGACTCGATCTCGATGGTCAGCGGCGCGACCTACACCAGCCAGGGCTACCTGGAGTCGCTGCAGAGCGCCCTCGACCAGGCCGGGCTGTGAGCGCCGCGATGACCGCCCCCGCGATCAGCCGACGCGTCGAGCAGGTCATGGGCATGCCCATCAGCCTCGCCCTGCGCGGGCGGCACGCCGACGACGCCGTCGGCGAGGCCGCCTGGCAGGAGGCCCTGGCCGAGCTGCGGTGGGTGGACGAGGTGTTCAGCACCTGGCGGTCCGACAGCCAGGTCTCGCGGCTGGGCCGAGGGGAGGTCGCCCTCGACGACTGCGACCCGGCGGTTGCCGAGGTCCTGCGGCTCGGCGACGACGCACGTCTGTCCTCGGACGGTGCGTTCGACGTGTGGCGGCCGGACGCGCACGGCGTACGACGACTGGACCCGAGCGGCGTCGTGAAGGGGTGGGCGGTGGACCGCGCCGTGGCGCCGCTCCTCGCGCTGGCGGAGACCGACGTGTGCCTCTCGGCCGGCGGCGACATGGTCTGCCACGTCGCCGACCCGGCGGGGCTCCCCTGGTCGATCGGCATCGAGAACCCCCTCGACCCGGCCCGGCTGGTGGCCCGTGTGCCCGTGCACCGCGGCGCCGTGGCCACCTCCGGCTCGGCCCACCGAGGGGCCCACGTGGTCGATGCGCGCTCCGGCCTGGCTCAGGACGCGCTGGCCTCCGTCACGGTCGTCGGGGCGCACCTGACCAGCGTCGACATCGACGCGACGACCGCCCTCGCCCTCGGCGTCGACGGCCCGGCATGGCTGCGCTCGCGCCTGCGGACCGCGGTCGTCGTCTGGGCCGACGGTCGCGCGGAGACCGTGGCCTGAGACCTCAGATCTCGTCGTCGACGAACGTCGGGCTGGCCACCCGCAGGCCGGCGAGGGTCAGCGGCACCGACGTGAGCATCAGCAGGACGATCACCAGTGACCAGCCGCCGGTCGCGTCGTGGATCAGCCCGACGACGAAGGGGCCGATCGCGGCGAGGGCGTAGCCCACCGGCTGCACGAAGCCGGAGAGCTGTGCGGTCACCGACGGGTGGCGGGTGCGCGCGGTGATCAGCGCCATCGCGGTCGGGAAGGCCAGGCCGGCCAGGCCGAGCATCAGTGCCCAGAGCCACGGGACGGTGGCCGGGGCGACGAGCAGACCGGCGTAGCCGAGCGCGAGCATGACCCCGAACAAGACCATCCACGCGTGCAACCCCTTGCTGCGTGCGATCACGGTCGGCATGGCCAGTGCGCCGAGGACGCCGACGCCCGACACCAGCGCCTGGAGCGCGCCCGCGGAGGAGGGGGAGACGCCGGCGTCGCGGTAGATCTGGGGCAGCCAGCCGAACTGGACGTAGGCGTGCATCGACTGCACGCCGAAGAGCACGGTGAGGGCGACGGCGGTGGGGGAGTGCGCCATGCGACCGGTGGGCGCTGCCCCGCTGACGCTGTGCTCGGCGGGTGAGCGACGCTCGCGCAACGCGAGCCAGGCCCACAGGGGCACCGCGAGGAGCACCAGCAGTCCCCACATCCCGAGCCCCGACTGCCACGAGTCGCGCGCCTCGGTGACGGGCGCCGTGGCGAGCGACCCGAGTGTGCCGCCCAGCACTAGCCCGGTGCCATAGATCGTCATCAGCATCACGGCGTGGCCGCGCGCCTTGATCCACGCCGGGACCAGCACGTTGCCGACCGCCATGCCGGCCAGCGCCAGGACGGTGAGGAGCAGGAAGACCGGCACGCTGCCGGTGGTGACGCGCAGCAGCAGACCGGCTGCGGCGGCGGTGAGGCCGATCGCGATGCCGGCCGTCATCCCGACCCGGCGGGCGAAGCCGACCGCCAGCGCTCCGACGAGCCCGAAGCAGAGTCCGGGCAGCCCGGTCATGACCCCGGCCACGCCGGCGCTCATGCCCAGCCCCTGACGTACCTCCTCGAGCACCGGGCCGGGCGAGGACGCACCGGGTCGCAGGTTGATCGAGACGAGGACGACGGCGGCGATCAGGATGCCGAAGGGGACTGCGGATCCCCTGGGACGGGCCTGGGGACGGGCATCAGCGTCTGGCACGAGCACCGACTCTAGGGAGCACCAGGAGCGCGCCCAGGACCAGGGTCGCCACCACCACGAATGCCGTCGCGGTGCCCTGGCCGCTGACCTGGCGCAGCACCATGCCGGCGACCAGCGCGCCGAGCCAGACGACAACACCGGAGGTGATCGCCGCCGGAGCTCGGCGGGTCGAGCGCAGCACGGCCCAGGCGAGCAGCGTGCCGACGAGGAAGGGCCATGCGGTCGTCCACCAGCCACCGATCGTCAGCGTGCCGTAGTGGCTGAGCCGCCCGATCACCGCGAAGACGCCGACGAGCAGGAGGTCGATCAGCAGCCACATGACCCGAAGCCTAGGCAGGGCGCGGCTACCGTGGGCGCATGAGATCGACGGTGCACTGGGCGGTGGCGCACGGCCTGCCGACCCTCTTCCTGCGCCGGGCCGCCGACCAGGGCGACCTGCAGGCACGCCTGATCCGGGTCGGGTCGCTGGGCACCGACGAGGTCTTCGATCTCGTCGAGGAGATCCGGGCGCAGGGCCCGCTCCACCGTTCCCGGATCGGCCACGTCGCCACCAGCCACGCCGCCGTACGCCAGCTGCTCACCAGCGACGACTTCCGCACCGGTCTGCCCAACAACGAGGGCACGCTCGGCAAGGTCGCCCGGTGGGCGGCGCCGCGCACGCTGCACCCGGTCCAGCGGCCGTCGCTGCTGGTCAGCGAGCCGCCCGACCACACCCGCTACCGCAAGCTCGTCACGCGGGTCTTCACGATGCGCGCCGTCGAGCGGCTGCGCGAGCGCACCGAGGAGATCGCGACCGACCTGCTCGACCGGATGGAGCCCCGCGCGAGCAGCAGCGTCGACCTCGTCGACGCCTACTGCGCCCAGCTGCCGGTCACCGTGATCGCCGAGATCCTCGGAGTGCCGGAGGCCGAGCGCGGCCGGGTGCTGGACTTCGGCTCGGCCGCCGCGCCCAGCCTCGACCTCGGCCTCGGGTGGCGGCGCTACCGGTCCGTGTCGCGGGCGCTCGCGCAGTTCGACGCCTGGCTCGGCACCCACCTCGACAACCTGCGCCGCGACCCCGGCGACAACCTCCTCAGCCAGCTCGTGACGGTCACCGACGACGGGCAGGGTCTCAGCGAGCCCGAGCTCAAGGCGACGGCGGGACTGGTCCTGGCGGCCGGCTTCGAGACCACGGTCAACCTCCTCGGCAACGCCATCGCCCAGCTGCACGACCACGCCGACGAGCGCGCCCGCGTCGGCGCCGAGCCGACACTGTGGCCCAACGTGGTGGAGGAGTCCCTGCGCCTCGACCCGCCGGTCCTGCTCACCGGGCGGATGGCGCTGCGCGACACCGAGCTCGCCGGCCGGCCGGTGGCGGCCGGGTCGATGGTGACGGCGATCCTCGGCGGCGCCAACCGCGACCCGGAGGTCTTCCCCGACCCGCTGCGCTTCGATGTCGGCCGGGCCAACGCGCGAGACCACATCACCTTCTCGGCCGGACGGCACCACTGCCTCGGTGCCCAGCTCGCCCGGATGGAGGGCGAGGTGGGGCTGCGCGCGATCTGGGACCGGTTCCCCGACCTGCGGCTCGACCCCGGGGCGCGGCGCCGTGAGACCCGGATCCTGCGTGGCTACGAGCGGCTCCCGGCGACCCTGCGCCCGTGAGGCTCAGTCGAACCAGGCGCGGTCCATCGACACGATCCAGCGACGTCGCGGGTGCTCGGTGATGGACCAGAGCCGGTCGGTCGACGGCCAATAGCTCAGGTCCTCGGGCCCCATCGGCAGCGCCCAACGGCGCACCTTCATCGACCCGGGCTCGCCGGAGCACACGGTGCCGGGCATCCAGGGCCCGTGCGAGACCGTGACGTGGAAGCGGCCGGCCGCGATCACCGCCCCCTGCATCTGTCGGACCCCGCCCTCGTCGATGGCCAGCGGCCGGGAGACCCCGTCGTCCCCGACGGCGAGCTCCCACGTCCCTGGGTCGAGCGGGTAGCGGGCCAGGCGGGTGGTGGCGTCGGGGTCGAGGGCGTACTCGCCGGCGACCAGCGCGGGCGGGTCCGAGTGCCGGTCGAGCGACATGAACGAGTAGCGGAGCTTCTGGTGGCCCTCGTCGGTGAAGGCCTGGTAGGTGAAGCGCACGGGCAGGACGTAGCGGTGGCCGAAGGAGTGGAGCCGGTTGCCCTCGAGGCCGAGCTCGTCGGGGTGGTCGTCGTCGCCGGGCACGCGCATGATGTCGTCGACCCGGGCCGTCACGAAACCGCGGTTGGTGGCCGCGATGTGCAGGTAGGGCCCGGCCCAGACGATGCCGCCGGCGTGGATGCTCATCGGCCTGAGGGTGAGCCGGCCGTCCTTGTCGAAGACCGGCGAGACCAGCAGGACGTGGCGGTACCTGCCCGAGTCGAGGTCGACGAAGGTGACCCGCGAGCCGCGCTTGATGCCGTCCTTGCCCGTGGAGTACCACGTCGTCACCACCACCCGGCGCCCGTCTCCGGCCCGGGTCTCGATGGCCTCGGTGTCGGAGGCGTCGGCGCTGGTCGAGATGCCCTGCGGGTACCAGAGCTGGTCGCGCTCGTCGTAGGCGTCCCAGCGGTAGGCCTCGCGCACCGCCCGCCCCAACAGCCGGGGCAGCCGCGCTCTGCGGACGGCGTACTTCAGGTCGCCGAGAAGGCCGTCGAGCCCCGTCGGCTCGCCCAGCACCTGGGCGAGCGCGGCGATCTCGCGCACGTTCTCGTCGGTGCGCTGCAGGTGCACACCCTCGACGTACGGCGGCTCCGAGGCGGTGGACATGACGACGACAGTAGTCCGGGGGCCGGGGCCGACACCGACAGTGGAGCCCCGGGGACGCCAGTCCGTCCCCTCACTCCACTGTCGGGGACAATGACCCCCGTGAGAGCCATCTTCTTCGACAAGGATGACGCGCGGGCGGTCGTCGCGCGGCTGCGCGCGGACGGCTTCGAGGCGGCTGCGGAGAGGGAGAAGCTCGCGGGCGAGGACGACGACGAGGGCCACCCGTGGGCGGTGGTGAGCGACGCGCCGGCCTTCATGCTCGAGGTGCTGGTCGACACGCACGACGGCTGGCTCGACGAGGGCGACGACGCTCCGCCGGCCGCGCCGCCGCTCGTGCTCCCGGCCGCGCCGAAGCGCATCAAGCGCCCCGACCTAGGCTGAGCCCATGACCGATCGCCGCCTGCTGCTCGTCCACGCCCACCCCGACGACGAGTCCATCAACAACGGGGCCACGATGGCTCGCTACGTCGACGATGGCATCGGTGTCACGCTCGTGACCTGCACCGCCGGCGAGATGGGCGAGGTGCTGGTCCCCGACCTCGCCTACCTCGCCTACGACGACAAGGGAGGCCTCGGCGAGCACCGTCGCCGCGAGCTCGACGAGGCGATGGACGTGCTCGGGGTGACCGATCACCGGGTCCTCGGCGGTTTCGGCCGGTTCCACGACTCGGGCATGGCGTGGCACGAGGACGGCCACGCGATCGCCGCCGAGGTCGTCCCGGACAGCGCGTTCTGGCACGCCGACCTCACCGCGGCCGCCGACGAGCTCGTCCAGGTCATCCGCGAGGTGCGGCCCCAGGTGCTCGTCACCTACGACCAGTTCGGCGGCTACGGACACCCCGACCACATCCAGGCGCACCGGGTGGCGATGTACGCCGCCCAGCTGGCGGCCGTGCCGTCCTACCGGCTCGACCTCGGCGAGCCGCACGACATCGCCAAGATCTACTGGACGGCGATGAGCGAGTCGCGGATGCGCGAGAGCCTCCGCGCGCTGCGCGAGGCCGGCGACACCGAGACGTTCGCCGGGATGGAGCCCGACGGCAAGCTGCCGCCGTTCGTCACCCCCGACGAGCTGATCAGCGCCCGCGTCGACGGGCAGGCGACCGTCGCCCGCAAGATGGACGCGCTCGCCAAGCACGCCACCCAGGTCAAGACCGACGGTCACTTCTTCGCCGGCGCCGAGAGCGGCCACTCGTGGTGGTCGGAGGAGTTCTATCGACTGGTGAAGGGCACCCCCGGGCCCGCCGACGCCGACGGGTTCGAGGAGGACCTCTTCGCCGGTCTGTGAGTGCGCTGCTGGCCCTGCTGGTGGGGGTCGTGTCGGGCGCGGCGGGCACACTCCTGCACCAGCACTGGTGGGGGCTGGCGCTGGCGCTCGGCACCGCGCTGGTCGTGCTCGGGTGGCTGGCGCCCGGCGTCGCACGACTGGGGTTCGCTCTCGGCTGGTGCGTGCCTGTCGCGCGGGGCGCTCTGGAGCGACCGGCGGGCGGTTTCCTGATCGGCTCCGACGCCCCCGGCTGGTCCTTCCTGGCCGGATCCTTCGTGCTGCTCCTCGCCGCGCTGGTGAGCGTGGCGTCGCATCGGGGTCGCGTCGAGGATCAGGGAGTTCGGGGACCGGCCACCTAAACTCGCGGCGTGGCGAAGAACCCCAGGAGCACTGACGGGCAGTCCCGCGACAAGGCGGGCGGCTCCGTCGTGGTGTGGCTGCTGCTCGGTCTCGTCGTGCTCTTCGGCGGGCTGTACGTCGCCGCGCACTACGCCGCCGGCGACAAGGTCCCGCGCAACACGACCGTCTCCGGCGTCCGCATCGGCTCCCACCCGCAGGCCGAGGCGTCGCAGCGCCTCGAGGCCGGGCTGGCCGACCGGGTCGCGCGCGACATCGCCACCACGGTCGAGGGCGAGACCGTCGCCATCGACCCGGCGACCGCCGGCCTGCAGGTCGACTACGACGCGTCGGTCGCCGAGGCCGGGGGCGAGAAGAGCTGGGACCCGGTCCGGCTCTGGAACTACTTCACCGGCGGGGACACCTTGGAGGCCGAGACGACGGTCGACGACGCCACCTTCAACGCCTACCTCGCGACCCTCAACGAGCAGTACGGCGCGACTGCTCGCGACGGTGCCGTCGGTTTCAAGGGCAACCAGGTCACGACCACCAAGGCCCGCACGGGCGCGGCGCTCGACCCTGCGAGCACGCTGGCGGCGCTGCAGGACGTCTTCCTCGAGGACACCCCCGACGACGTGGCCCTGGAGATGGCCCGCGTCGTCCCCGCCATCGACGAGGGCGACGTGCAGGAGGCGCTCGACTCCTTCGCGTCCCCGGCCGTGGCCGCTCCGGTCACGCTCAGGTTCGAGGAATCCGACGTCAAGGTCTACCCGGGCGACTACACCGCGGCCCTCAGCCTCGTGCCCACCGACGGTGAGCTCGTGCCGACCCTCGACGCCGCGGCGCTGTCCGAGGTCGTGGCCTCCCTCGTCACCAACGGCGCCCCGGTCGACGCGACCGTCGCCCTCGTCGGTGGCCGGCCCCAGGTCGTCCCCGCCAAGCCGGGCGTGACCTTCGACCAGGCCGAGCTCGAGGCCGGCTTCCTCGCCACGGTCGCCCAGGCGCAGGGCAAGCGCACGCTGGCGCTGACCGCCCAGGTCGCCAAGCCGGCCTTCACCACCAAGGACGCCCGGGCGCTCAAGGTCACCGAGCAGGTGTCGACGTTCACGACCTACTTCCCCTACGCCGAATACCGCAACGTCAACCTCGGCCGCGCCGCCGAGCTGATCAACGGCACCCTGCTCAAGCCGGGTGAGACCTTCTCCCTCAACGGCACGGTCGGCGAGCGCACCGAGGCCAACGGCTTCACCAAGGGCTACGTCATCAGCGACGGCATCCTCATCCAGGACCTCGGCGGTGGCGTCTCCCAGATTGCGACGACCACCTTCAACGCCATGTTCTTCGCGGGTCTCGAGGACGTCGAGCACAAGCCGCACTCCTTCTACATCGACCGCTACCCGATCGGCCGAGAGGCCACGGTCGCGTGGGGCGCGGTCGACCTGCGCTTCACCAACGACACGCCGTACGGCGTCCTGATCCAGGCCAACGTCACCCCGTCCACGCCCTCGACGTCCGGTGTGGCCACCGTGAGCATGTACTCCACGAAGTGGTGGGACATCACCACCAGCACGGGCGATCGCTACAACCCCACCAAGGCCAAGGTCCGCAGGATCGACACCCTGACCTGCCACGCCAACACCGGCTACGGCGGCTTCGACATCGACGTGGTCCGCTACTTCAAGCCGGTGGGCGCCAACACCGGCAGCCGCGACGACGAGGTCTTCCACACGACCTACACCCCCAGCGACACGGTGATCTGCACCAACCCCGACGCCGTCGACGAGTAGCCCGCCGCTGGTTGAGCAGCGAGCGAAGCGAGCGTGTCGAAACCAAGGCCCCACAGCGCGTGCCGCAACGGCCCGCGAAATGTCAACCAAAGGTTGACAATCGTCGCGAGCCGACCGAGGCTCGTTCCATGGATCGACACCTCCGGACCCTCCTCGTCGCCGTCGCGTTGACCCTCGTGATCGCCGTGGTCTCGGGCGGGCAGTCGGCGCACTATCTGATGGGCGCCCTCTTCGCGCTGAGCCTGTGGGTGATGCTGTTCTTCGCGAACTCCGCCCAGCACGGCGCGCTCGGCGCTTCGGTGCCGTGGGCGACGTACGCGATGGCGGCCGCGATCACCACTCTGCTCGGCACCGTCTTCTATGTCGTCGGCGACGAGAACGGCGCCTGGTGGGGCCCGGCGGTGATCCTGGCCGGGACGCTCGTGTGGCCACGTCGCACGTCGGCGGCTGGATCCGGCTCCGGGTCCGAGTGAGTGTCGAGGGTGAGGCACTCGAGGAGGTGCGCCGCGCCCAGCGGGCGGTCACCGCGGCACGGGTCGAACTCCGCTCGGCGGTCGATCGTGCGCACGCGGACGGAGCCTCGTGGGCAGCCATCGGCGCCGTGCTCGGCATCAGCCGCCAGGCCGCCTTCAAGCGATTCGGCCGCCCACGCGACCCGCGCACAGGAGACGAGATGAACCCGACCGACCTGACGCCGCTGTTCGCCCTCACCGAACGCGTCTTCACCCTGGTCGACGCAGGTGACTACGTCACGCTCCGCGAGCTGATGGGCGAGGAGGCCGCGCGCGACCTCACGCGCGGCCTCGTGCTGGACACCTGGGCCGGGGTCGTGTCCGAGTCGGGCAACCTCACGGGCTGTTGCGACACCCGTCTGGAGTCCCTCGACGGCACCGTGCTGGCCCCGTCCGAGTCGACGCTCGGCCCGGTCGTCGCACAGACCACGATCGTCTGTGCGGCGGGAGAGTGGTGGGGACGGGTGGCCTTCGATCCCGACCAGCGGGTCATAGGACTACTGGTCGTGCCCGTAGGGGCCACCAACCTCGCCTTCTGAGCAGGAGTCCTAGGCCGTCACGAGGTAGCGGTTGAGGTGGTGGGGGCGGAAGCCGAGCCCGTCGTAGAGCGCGAGCCCTGCCGCGTTGTCGCTCTCCACGTGCAGCCACGCCGTCCGCGCGCCGCGGGAGGCACCCCAGTCGAGCAGCTCGGCGACGACGTCGGTTGCCAGGCCGCGCCGGCGGTGCTGCTCGGCCACCTGCAGCGAGTGCAGGCACAGCCAGTCGCCGTCGATCGATGCCTCGCCGGTGGCCGCACCGCCGACGAGCCGGACCGTCAGCCGGTCACCCCGCTCGACGATCTCGGGGTCGTCCGCCTCGCGGCGACCCAGGGCGCGAACGGCGCTCGCCACCCCGGCGAGCATCGTCGCGGAGTCGCCCACCCCGTAGGGCTCCCAGCCGAGCTCGCGCAGCCCCTGCTCGAGGTCGCCGTCCCGCTCGACCTGCGTGAGCGGCGTACGTCCGAGCCGCGCGTACGCCGCCCGCGCCAGGCTCGCCGCCTCGGCGAGCGGCACCCCCGGGTCTCCCATCGCGAGCGCTGAGTTGGTCCGCTTGAGCAGCCGGCCGCCGATCGGCGGGGAGCTCCGCACGATCCACTCGCCCAGGGGCTCGCGGGCGACCTCGGGCCAGTCGGCGAAGGAGTGCAGCTCGACCTCGCGCGCCGAGACCCGCGCCCGCACGGAGGCGCGGGGCGGCACGGACTTGCCGGTCACCACGTCCGCGAGCGCGACCTCGACCGGTCCGTGCCCGTCGCGATCGATCGTGAGGGAGTCCGTGCCCCACGCCGTGCAGGTGCCCAGGACGTCGGTGGCGGAGCCGTCGGGGAGCAGGTGGCGGACCACGATCCGCTGCCCGACGACGTGCGGGCCCAACGTGTGCATGCCCACGGCGTGGGGCTCCGGCGTGTCGACCACGCCCCGGATACTAGAGTGAACCGACTCGTTTCCCCATCCGTGCTCAGGAGGACCTGGTGACCTACGTCATCGCCCAGCCGTGCGTCGACCTCAAGGATCGCGCGTGCGTCGATGAGTGCCCCGTCGACTGCATCTACGAGGGCAAGCGGATGCTCTACATCCACCCCGACGAGTGCGTCGACTGCGGTGCCTGCGAGCCCGTGTGCCCCGTGGAGGCGATCTTCTACGAGGACGACACCCCGGAGGAGTGGAAGGGCTACTACGACGCCAACGTCCACTTCTTCGACGACCTCGGCTCGCCCGGCGGTGCCGCGAAGATGGGCGTCATCGACGCCGACCACGCGCTCGTCGCCGCGCTGCCCCCGCAGGAGCACGACGAGTGAGTGACCTTCCGTTGGTCGAGGGGGTCGCGCGGCGACCGTCACGAGACCACCGGAAGGTCTCGCACCGGCTCCCGGACTTCCCCTGGGACAAGCTTGCGCACCACGCCGAAACGGCGCAGGCCCACCCCGACGGGGTCTGTGACCTCTCGGTGGGCACGCCCGTCGACTCCACGCCGGCCGTCGTCCAGGACGCGCTGCGGGCCGCGGCCGACGCGCCGGGCTATCCGACGACGATCGGCCTCGAGGCGACCCGCCAGGCCGCGATCGACTGGCTGGCGCGTCGCCACGGCGTGAGCGGTCTCGGCCTCGACGGCGTGCTCCCCGTCATCGGCTCCAAGGAGCTCATCGGCTCGATGGCGGTGCACCTGGGTGTCGGGCCCGGCGACCTCGTCGGCTATCCCGCCCTGGCCTACCCGACGTACGAGGTCGGTGCGGCGCTGGCCGGGGCCGAGAGCCTCGCCACCGACTCACTCACCGCGTTCGGCCCGCGCACGCCCAGGTTGCTGTGGATCAACAGCCCGGCCAACCCCAGCGGTCGGGTGCTGCCTCTCGACCACCTGCGCAAGGTGGTGGACTGGTGCCGCGAACGCGGCACGATCCTCGCCTCCGACGAGTGCTACCTCGAGTGCGCCTGGGAGGGCGACGCCCCGCTGTCGGTCCTGGACCCGCAGGTCAACGGCGGCTCGCTCGACGGCATCCTCGCCGTGCACTCGCTCTCCAAGCGCTCCAACCTCGCCGGCTACCGGTGCGCCTTCGTCGCCGGCGACCCCGACATCGTGGGAGAGCTGCTCGCGGTCCGCAAGAACCTCGGCCTGCAGATGCCCGGCCCGCAGCAGCGCGCGATGATCGCCGCGCTCGACGACGACGTGCACGTGGCCGAGCAGCACGGACGCTACGCCGCCCGCCGGGGCGTGCTCCGCGACGCGTTGGAGTCGGCGGGCTTCCGCATCGACCACTCCGAGGCGTCGCTCTACCTCTGGGCCAGCAAGGGACAGGACTGCTGGGCGACGCTCGCCGAGCTGGCCGAGCAGGGGATCCTGGTCGCGCCCGGTGAGTTCTACGGGCCGACCGGCCGCCAGCACGTCCGGGTGGCCTTCACGGCCACGGACGAGCGGGTCGCCGCCGCGGCCGCCCGCCTCGCGGGGTGAGCACCGGCTGGTGACGGCGCTCGCCATGCGGCACTGTGGCTGCACGACGACCGAGGAGTGGGCATGCGCGTGACGGTGCTGGGCACGGGGATCATGGGGACCGGGATGGCCCGGTCGCTGCTGCGCGAGGGACACGACGTGACGGTGTGGAACCGTAGTCCCGACCGGGCCCGGGCGCTGGCTGATGACGGGGCGCGCGTGGCGGGCGACACCCCCGAGGCGGTGGCCGACGCGGAGGCGGTCGTGACAGTCCTCCATGACGCGGATTCGGTGCTCGACGTGATGACCGCGGTCGACCTGCCCGCAGGCTGTGTCTGGCTCCAGGCCTCCACCATCGGGGTGGAGGGCACGGCGCGGGCGGTCGAGCTGGCCCGCGATCGCGGGACGTTGTTCCTCGACGCGCCGGTCCTGGGCACCAAGGGCCCGGCCGAGCAGGGTGCGCTCGTCGTCCTGGTGGCGGGGGAGGACGCTGTCGTCGCGGCCGCCGCCCCGGTGACCGACGCCATCGGCAGCCGGGTGGTGCGTGCCGGGCGCGAGCCCGGCGACGCGTCGCGCCTCAAGCTGGTGTGCAACGCCTGGGTGGGCTCGATCACGGCGGCGCTGGGCCAGTCCGTCGCACTGGCGGAGGCGCTCGGCCTGGACCCGCGGCTGTTCCTCGACGCCCTCGACGGCGGCCCGGTGGACGCGCCGTACGTCCACCTGAAGGGGGCCGCGATGGTCGACGGCGCCTATTCCACGTCGTTCGCCGTCGACGGGGTGGTCAAGGACGTGGGCCTGATCCGGGCGGCGGCCGTCGAGGCCGGGATCGACCCGCGGCTGCTCGACGCGGTGCTCGAGCTCTTCGAGCGGGCCAGCGCGGACGGCCACGGCGCCGACGACATGGCCGCCGTGCGCACAGCGTTCTGAGGGCTAGTCGATGACGTCGACGTGCACGTGGTCGCGGTGCTCCAGGATCGCCCGGTCGCCACGCGACGACGACGGCACGCGATAGTCGGTCCACCCGTCGCCCGAGCGCGACCCCGCGTGCCAGATCCGGTCGTCGAAGATGAGCGTGTTGATGTCGAGGCGGTCGGCGTTGGCGACGAGGTAGGTCGCCATCGCCCAGCCGCGCTGCGTGTTCTGCGCGTTGACCGGCCGGAAGAAGATGTCGATCGCGCGGCCCTCGTAGTGGGCCGAGCCCTCCATGTGCCCGCTCGCGACACCCTCGGGCTCGAAGCCGCCGAGCGACAGCGAGCCGAAGCGGGCCTCCAGGTCCCGTCGTACGACACCCGCCCGGGGCACCAGCCCGCTGTCGTCCAGCGTGTCGGAGGCGTCGTCCGCGTCGCCGGGCACGTCGCACCACATCGTCTCCGGCGAGTTGCCGGTCAGGGCGGAGGCGAGTGCCCGGCCGTCCTCCTCGTGGTCGGCGTAGGCGTCCGGGTAGGCGGAGCGCTGCACCGCCTGTGCGGCCTCGGTGATCTCCATCGTGCGGTAGCCGTCGATCTTCACGAGCGCGGCGTAGAACGCGTTGGTCGCATAGACCGGGTCCAGCAGCTGCTCGACCGAGCCCCACCCCTGGGACGGGCGCTGCTGGAACAGGCCCACCGAGTCCCGGTCGCCGTAGTCGATGTTGTAGAGCTTGGACTCCTGGAAGGCGGTGGCCAGCGCGATGCTCGCGGCCCGGGCGGGCATGCCCCGCTCGATCGAGATGGCGGTGATGAGCGCGGCGTTCTCGGCCTGATCGAGGTCGACGTCGACGCTGTGGCCGTCGACCTCGACGGTGCACCCGCTGGTGTCGAGGATGGACGGCACGCCGCCGCGGTCCACCAGGACCAGCGCGGTCGCGACCGCGCCCAGCGCGACCACCGCGCCGATGGTCGCCGAACGCAGGAAGGCCATCTGTCGGACGATCTAGTTGGCGTGCAGCGCGGTGTTCAGGGCGATGCCGTCGCCCTTCCACGGCACGGCCTCGATGGCGCCGCTGACCGAGTTGCGGCGGAAGAGGATGTTGTCGACGCCCGAGAGGCTCGCGGCCTTGACCACCTGCGGTGAGCCGTCGGCGTCCTTGAGGGTGACCTTGGTGCCGGCAGTGACGTAGCAGCCGGCCTCGACCACGCAGTCGTCGCCGAGTGAGATGCCGATCCCGGCGTTGGCGCCCAGCAGGCACCGCTCGCCGACCGAGATGGTCTCCTTGCCGCCGCCCGAGAGCGTGCCCATGATCGACGCGCCGCCACCGATGTCGGAGCCGTCGCCCACCACCACGCCGGCGGAGATCCGGCCCTCCACCATGGAGGCGCCGAGAGTGCCGGCGTTGAAATTGACGAAGCCCTCGTGCATGACGGTCGTGCCCGCGGCGAGGTGGGCGCCGAGCCGCACGCGGTCGGCGTCGGCGATGCGTACGCCGGTGGGCACGACGTAGTCGGTCATCCGGGGGAACTTGTCGATGCCGAACACCTGGACCACGTGGCCGGGGACGACGGTGCGCAGCTTGGCCCGGACCAGCTCGAAGCCCTCCACCGCGCAGGGTCCGGCGCTGGTCCACACGACGTTGGTGAGCAGTCCGAAGACGCCGTCCATGTTGAGGCCGTGAGGGCGCACGAGGCGGTGCGAGAGCAGGTGGAGTCGCAGCCAGGCCTCCTCCGTGGTGGCCGGCGCGATGTCGAGGTCGTCGATCTCGACCAGCTTGAGCTCGCGGCGCGTGCCACGCATGTCGTCGACACCGCCGTCGAGGTGGGCGAGCTCCTCGGAGGCTTCGCCGTCGGTCGCGCCGAGGACAGGGGAGGGGAACCACGCGTCCAGGACGGTGTCGCCGTGGAGGGTGAGGAGGCCGTAGCCGGAGGCAGCAGTCACGGGACAAGCCTACGGAGGTGCGCCCACCCCGCCCTCAGAGCCCGGTGCGGCCGTCCACGACCTCGCGGACGAGATCGGCGTGGCCGCAGTGGCGGGCGTACTCCTCGATCATGTGGACGATGATGTCGCGCACCTCGGTCGGCTCACCGTGCACGTCGACGACCAGGGCGAGGTCGGTGCGGGCGAGGACCTCGCGGGCGTGGGCGATCTCGGACTGCCACAGCTCGTGCGACTCGCGGACCAGGTCGTCGTCGACGTCGGGGAGGTCGAAGCCGGCGTCTTCGTCCTGGAAGATCCGCGGGATCTCCATCTGCGCCTCCAGGACCCGGCGGAACCAGCTCTGCTCCACGCGGGCCATGTGGCGGATGAGTCCGAGCAGGGAGATGTTGGACGGCGGCACCGCCTTCGTCGCCAGCTGCTCCGCGTCCAGCCCGTCGCACTTGAGCGCCAGGGTGCCGCGGTAGTGCTCGAGGTAGCCGAGCAGGCACTCGCGCTCCCCCCGCGTGGGCTGCAGGTCCACCATCCGAGGGTCCTGGTCGGTCGGGAGCCACATGCCGTCGTACGCGGGGTTCGCCATGGGTCCAGCCAAGCGGTGGCACGCGCCCGGCGCAAACGGACATGTGGCGCAGACCGGACAGTGGAGCCCGGGACCGCCAGGTCCGCCCGTCGGCTCCACTGTCGCTGGTCGTTCTACTCGTCCGGCGTGAAGACCTGGTCGACACTGACCCCGAACAGGGCCGCGATGCGGAAGGCCAGCGACAGGCGCGGGTCGAAGTGGCCCTTCTCGATCGAGAT
Source organism: Propionibacteriales bacterium (assembly GCA_038259535.1). Classification (GTDB taxonomy): domain Bacteria; phylum Actinomycetota; class Actinomycetes; order Propionibacteriales; family Nocardioidaceae; genus Nocardioides. Next base: position 27,139 of record JBBSOR010000019.1, read on the forward strand.
CACCGTCTGCCGGGTGACGCCCAGAGCGTCGGCGCACTCCGCCTGCGACATCCCGGCGTGTTCGCGCATCGCCTTGAGGCCGTTCTGCATCAGCCCTCCCGTTGCTGGAGGATGGCGTAGCGCGCGGCTGAGTCGGCCATCGCGATGACGATGAACGCAACGGTCGGAACGGCCTCGGTGCCCAGCACGGCGGTCGCGGTCGTTGCGATGCCCAACGCGAACAGCAGGTCGAGGAAGGCACCGCTCGTGGCCTGCGTGATCCACTGCATCTCCACGGACTCCTCGTCGTGCGCAGGCCGGTCGTCCTGGGTGAGCAGCAGCGAGACCAGCCCCAGCCAGCACGGCAACGACATCACCCCGAACGTCACCAGCCGGAGGTTGTCCATCCCGCCGGTCTGGGCGTAGGCCGCGACGGTTCCTGTCAGTGCGGCCAGGGTGAGGCCCACGGCGCCTGCGATGAGCCAGCTCGTGCGGATCTCGGTCATGTGTCTCTCCCCGTGTATGAGTTCTTTGACATCATCGTGTGTCAGCACGCGCGGTAATGTCAAGTTTCTTTGACGTTGGCTATCCTGCGCCCATGGCCGAAGGTGAGCTGCTCGTGCTGTTCGGTCCGCCGGCCGTGGGCAAGATGACCGTCGGGCGGGCCCTGGTCGACAGGTCGGATTTCCGCCTCTTCCACAACCACCACACGATCGAGCCGCTCCACGAGATCTTCGGCCAGGCGAGCCCGGCGTTCGCGACCCTCAACGCCGAGTTCCGGCGACGGGTGATCGAGGAGGCGGCCGCCCATGGCGTGCGCCTGGTCTTCACCACCGTGTGGAACCTTGCCGGCGAGCGCGACGCCGTCTACATCAGGGGCATCGTGGGGCCGTACGTCGAACGGGGACTGCCGGTGCGGTTCGTCGAACTCTCCGCAGACCTCGCCACCCGGCTCGACCGCAACGACGGCGCGGACCGGCTCGACGCCAAGCCCTCCAAGCGCGACCTCGAGAGGTCGGTGGCGCACGTCCTCGAGCGTGAGCGCGCGTTCACCATGAACACCTCGTCCGAAACGGTGCTGCCGGGGCAGCGCGTCCTGGACGCCTTCGCGCATCTGCGGTTGTCCACCACGGATCTCAGCGCGTCGCAGGCTGCCGCGCGGATCCTGGCCTGGTAGTCCAGTGAGGAGTGGTCGTGTGCCCCCGCGTAGTCCAGTGAGGCCCGGCTGCTGCCGGCCCGCAAGTGCAGCCATCCCTCACTGGACTACCCCGGCCGGTCGCACGCCGGTTGCCCTGTGGACGACGGGTACGACCAGTGCGGGCGGGGGAACGCTCGACAGGTGTTCGTCCCACCGCCCTTCCACGAGCGCCGCCCCGGCCTGGTCGCACCGGTGCGGGTCGACCCTGCTGCCGCGGCCGGGCCGACCCGTGGGCAGGCGCGGGGTCGTCGGTGGCGTACGACGGGATGTGGGCTGTGGGTTCCCTCCGACGTGCCGCAGACCCCCGCCCAGCGGACGGTCGAGGCCGCAGCTGTCCTGGCGACGGATGAGGCGGTGACGGGCTGGGCCGCACTCGCCTGGCTCGGCGCGGCCTGGTTCGATGGCACGTGGGACGGAAGCCGCCCGAGGCCGGTGACGATCGTGGCCCGGCGCAACGTGCGCGCCCAGCCGGGTTTCCAGGTGAGCCAGGAGTTCCTGCATCCGGCGCAGATCGAGGTCCTCGACGGTCTGCCGGTGACCGTCGCGGTCCGCTCGGTGACGTTCGAGATGAGGTACGCCGAGAGCCTCGGAGCGGCCATCGAAGCGCTCGACATGACCTGCTACTCCGACCTGGTGTCGCTGGCGGAAGTGACGGCGTACGTCGAACAGCTCGGACCCGTCACCGGCGTCCAGCAGGCCCGCGATGCCCTCGCCGGGGCCGAGGAGAACTCGTGGTCGCCTCGCGAGACCCGCATGCGTGGAGTGTGGACGCGCCTGGCCGGTCTGCCGCGGCCGAGGTGCAACGTGCCGGTCTTCACCCTCGACGGCCGACATGTCGGGACGCCCGACCTCATCGACCCGCGTACGGGACTGGTCGGGCTCTACCACGGCGATTCGCACCTCAGTCTCGTCGGGGCTTCGAAAGACAACCGGCAGGACGCGGACTTCCGGGATCTCGGACTCGAACCGGTCGCGATGTTCGCGACGGACTGGCACGACCTCGACGGCGTCACCCGTCGGCTCGTCACTGCCGCGCGGCGTGCACGGTCGAAGGAAGGCCGTCGGGAGTGGACCATCGACCCGCCGCCCAGGTGGACGCCCACGGAGACGGTCGAACAACGCCGGGCGCTGGACGAGTGGCAGAGGGAGCACTACCTCCGCTACCGACGGGCTGCCTGAGGTCGTAGGTCCGCGCGAGGGTTCCGGCGCTCGGGGTAGTCCAGTGAGGGATGGCTGCTTCGAGGGCTCTTTGTCGACCAGAACTCACTGGACTACCCCGAGCGGCCGACCAGAACTCACTGGACTACCCCGGGGCGGCTGCGGGAGGCGAATCGATTGGCGCGTCCGCTCGCGAGCGCCGTACGATCAGCGCAGGCGTCTGAGCCGTCATCAGCGGCGAGCCTCCGGAAGAACAGGTCCCGCGATCCGGCGGGTGCCCCACTAGAACCGGGCGGGTGGGCCCGACACAGCCTGCAACGAGCGGCCCGGGCATCGGGCAAGCGAGGTGGTACCGCGGTCAGCAGATCGTCCTCGTGGTGAGAAACCCGAGACGTACGACGCCACCGCAGGAGCCCCGTCATGACCTACCCGAAGGTCTCGCACACCGAGGCGACGACCGTCGCCAGCAACCCCCGCTTCCCCGCGATCGAGGAGGCTGTGCTGGACTACTGGGAGTCCGACGACACCTTCCGCGCCAGCGTCGAGCAGCGCGAGGCCGGCGACGACGGCGGCAACGAGTTCGTCTTCTACGACGGCCCTCCCTTCGCCAACGGCCTGCCGCACTACGGCCACCTGCTGACCGGCTACGTCAAGGACCTCATCCCGCGCTACCAGACCATGCGCGGGCGCAGGGTCGAGCGGCGCTTCGGCTGGGACACCCACGGCCTGCCCGCCGAGCTGGAGGCGATGCGCCTCAACGGCATCAAGACCACCGACGAGATCGTCGAGCTCGGCATCGAGAAGTTCAACGAGGCGTGTCGCCAGAGCGTGCTGAAGTACACCGGCGAGTGGCGCGACTACGTCACCCGCCAGGCGCGCTGGGTCGACTTCGACAACGACTACCGCACCATGAACCCCGACTTCATGGAGTCGGTCATGTGGGCCTTCAAGCAGCTGCACGAGAAGGGCCTGGTCTACGAGGGCTTCCGGGTGCTGCCCTACTGCTGGCAGGACGAGACCCCGCTGTCCAACCACGAGCTGCGGATGGACGACGACGTCTACCAGATGCGTCAGGACCCGGCCGTCACGGTCGGCTACGACGTCACCACGCCCGGGGAGATGAACGGCGTCAAGGTCCTCGTCTGGACGACGACCCCGTGGACCCTGCCCTCCAACCTCGCGGTGATGGTCGGTGAGGACATCGACTACGTCGTCGTGGAGTCCGCCGCGCCCACCGGCACCACGGAGCGCTACCTGATCGCCGACGCCCGCCTTGCGTCGTATGAGCGCGAGCTCTATCCCGACACCGACGAGCCCACGATCGTCTCGCGGCACACCGGCGCCGACCTGGTGGGCCTGGAGTACGCCCCGCCGTTCACCTACTACGCCGGCCACGAGCGCGCCTTCCGCCTGGTGCCCGCCGAGTTCGTCACGACCACGGACGGCACCGGGCTGGTCCACACCGCCGGTGCCTTCGGTGAGGACGACAAGGTCGTCACCGACCGCGAGGGCATCGAGGCGGTCATGCCGGTCGGCAAGGACGGCCGCTTCACCTTCCCGGTCACCGACTACGAGGGCATGCAGGTCTTCGACGCCAACCTCCACGTGATCGACCACCTCAAGGCTGCGATCAAGGGCGAGACCGAGGGCACCGGTTCCGTCACGCCCGGCACCGTCCTGGTGCGCCGCGAGACCTACGACCACTCCTACCCGCACTGCTGGCGCTGCCGGCAGCCGCTGATCTACAAGGGCGTCTCGTCGTGGTTCGTCGAGGTGACCAAGGTCAAGGAGCGCCTCATCGCGCTCAACCAGGACATCCGCTGGGTGCCCGACCACATCAAGGACGGCCAGTTCGGCAAGTGGCTGGAGAACGCCCGCGACTGGTCCATCACGCGCAACCGCTTCTGGGGCAGCCCGGTGCCGGTGTGGAAGTCCGACGACGAGCACTACCCCCGCCTCGACGTCTACGGCTCGTTCGAGGAGATCGAGCGCGACTTCGGCCGGTTGCCGCTGGACAAGGACGGCACCCCCGACCTCCACCGCCCGTTCGTCGACGAGCTGACGCGCCCCAACCCCGACGACCCGCGCTCACCCGAGGAGGGCCAGTCGACGATGCGCCGCGTCACCGACGTCCTCGACGTGTGGTTCGACTCCGGCTCCATGTCGTTCGCCCAGGTGCACGACCCGTTTGAGAACAAGGACTGGTTCGAGCACCACTTCCCGGGCGACTTCATCGTCGAGTACATCGGCCAGACCCGCGGCTGGTTCTACACGATGCACGTCCTGGCCGGCGCGATCTTCGACCGGCCGGCGTTCTCCACGTGCCTGAGCCACGGCATCGTGCTCGGCACCGACGGCCAGAAGATGTCCAAGTCGCTGCGCAACTATCCCGACGTCCGCGAGGTCTTCGACCGCGACGGCGCCGACGCGATGCGCTGGTTCCTGATGTCGAGCCCGATCCTGCGCGGCGGCAACCTCGTCGTCACCGAGCAGGGCATCCGCGACTCGGTGCGGCAGGTGCTGATTCCGCTGTGGAACAGCTGGTCCTTCTTCAGCCTCTACGCCAACGCCGCGGGTGAGGGCCATGACGCGACGTGGCGCACCGACAGCACGCACCCCATCGACCGCTACATCCTCGCCAAGCTGCGCGACTACGTCGCCGCGATGACCGACCAGCTCGACAACTACGAGGTGGCGGCCGCGTGCGACTCCACGCGCAGCTTCCTCGACGTGCTGACCAACTGGTACATCCGGCGCTCCCGTGAGCGCTTCTGGGACGAGGACGCCGACGCGTTCGACACCCTCTACACGGTCCTCGAGGTCGTGTGCCGGGTCACGGCACCGCTGATGCCGCTGACCACCGAGGAGGTCTGGCGCGGCCTCACCGGCGAGCGATCGGTGCACCTCACCGACTGGCCGGCTGCCGACGACCTGCCCCCCGACGAGGCGCTGGTCGCTTCGATGGACACCGTTCGTGACGTCTGCTCGGCCGGCTCGGCGCTGCGCAAGGCCGCCAACCTGCGCAACCGGCTCCCGTTGTCGAAGCTGACCGTGGTCACCGAGGCCGACCTCACGGGCTTCGACTCGCTCGTCGCCGACGAGCTCAACCTCAAGGCGGTCGAGCTGCTGGCGGCCGACGCCCCGGAAGCGGCGGCGTACGGCGTCTCGCAACGGCTCAGTGTCAACGCCAGGGCGGCCGGACCGCGGCTCGGCAAGGACGTCCAGCTCGCGATCAAGGGCTCGAAGTCCGGCGACTGGTCGGTCGCCGAGGACGGGACCGTCACGGCTGGTGGGCTGGCGCTCGTCGAGGGGGAGTACGCCCTCGAGACCGTCGCCGGCACCTCGCAGGCGGACTCGGTCATCGGCATGCTGCCGCGTGGCGGCTTCGTCGTCCTCGACACCGCGCTCACGCCCGAGCTCGAGGCTGAGGGCGCCGCCCGCGACCTGGTGCGCGCGGTCCAGCAGGCCCGCAAGGACGCCGGCCTCCAGGTCAGCGACCGGATCACGCTCACCGTCGCGGCTCCCGAGGCGACGCTCGCGGCCGCTCGCACCCACGAGGCGCTGATCGCCGAGGAGACGCTCGCGACCAGCGTGTCGTACGCCGACGCGGTCGAGGTCTCGGTCGAGGTCGCCCGCGCCTGAGCTGACACCCACAGGTCTCGCACAGGTGGACGCCACCTTCGTCACAGGCGACCCCACCAGGCTCTCCTTCGAGGCCGCCCCGGATCCCCGGGGCGGCCCACCAGCTGAAGGAGTGACCCGTGCGCGTGGGTGTGCCCAGGACCAGGCGGAGCAAGGCGGTGGCAGGCGCGGTCCTCGTGCTGGCCGCCGCGGCCGGCGCCGGAGGGTGGCTGCTGCGCCCCGAGGCGGAGGCGGTGGCCGCGTCGACGACGCAGGTCGTGGCCACCTCGACGCTGAAGGAGACCGTCACGGCCAGCGGGACCCTCCGCGCAGCCAGGAGCGAGGACCTGTCCTTCTCCGTCGGCGGCACGGTGGGCGCCGTCATGGTGAGCGAGGGCGACCAGGTCAAGAAGGGTGCGGCGCTGGCCCGGGTCGACTCCACCTCGCTCGTCGCGGCGCGCACCGCTGCACGGTCGTCGTACGACGCCGCGCTGGCGCAGCTCGACGAGGACCTCGACGACGGCGCGTCCGACGTCCAGGTCGCTGCCGACCGCTCGTCGGTCGTCGCTGCCCGGTCGTCATGGGTCGCGGCCCGTGACGCCGTCGACGACGCCGTGCTCCGGGCGCCGATGGCCGGCACCGTGGTCGCGCTCGACGTCGCCGTCGGTGATTCCGTCGGGTCCACCAGCAGCGCGGGCGGCAGCGGCGCCGCAGGTGCGGCCGCCACGACGACGGCCAGCACCTCGAGCGGGGCGGTGAGCATCGCGACCACGCGACGGTTCGCCGCCGACGCCGAGGTCGCCGCGGCCGACATCGAGGGGGTCGAGCCCGGCCTGCAGGTCGAGCTCGACGTCGCTGGGGTCGACGAGACCGTCTTCGGCACCGTCACCTCGGTCGGGGCCGTGGCGGCGACCAGCGCCAGCGGATCGGCCGTCTTCCCGGTGGTCGTCGAGGTCACCGGCACGCGCACGGACCTCTTCGCAGGCAGCTCGGCCGACCTCTCGATCGTCGTCTCCCAGCGCACCGACGTGGTCACCGTGTCGACGCAGGCCGTGCAGACCGAGGACGGTCAGGCCTACGTGAGCGTGGCTGTGGACGGCACCGAGGAGCGCCGGGACATCGAGATCGGAGAGGCGTCGGGTGCCGTCACCGAGGTCGTCTCCGGCCTCGAGGTCGGCGAGTCCGTCGTGGTGCCGGGGTTCCGCGGTTCCGGGGCGGGGAACGGCTCGCAGGACGGGCAGGACGGGCAGGACGGGCGGATCGGCCGGCGGGCACCCGGCGGCGGCCAAGCGCCGGGTGCACCCCAGTGAGCGCCATCATCGAGCTCTCCGACGTGCGCAAGTCCTACGGCACCGGCAATGCCGAGGTGCACGCCCTCCGCGGCGTCGACGCCCGCGTCGACCAGGGTGAGTACGTCGCCGTGGTCGGCCCGTCGGGGTCAGGCAAGTCCACCCTCATGCACATCCTCGGCTGCCTCGACCTACCTACCTCAGGGCAGTTCCGGCTGGCCGGGGAGGACGTCTCCGAGATGACCGAGGAGCAGCTTGCTGACATCCGCAACCGCCGTATCGGCTTCGTGTTCCAGCAGTTCCACCTGCTGCCGACCTTGTCGGCGCTCCGCAACGTGGAGCTGCCGCTGGTGTACGCCGGCGTGCCCAGGGACGTACGCCGGCAACGTGCCGCTGCCGCCCTGGAGCGGGTCGGTCTCGAGCACCGCACAGGCCATCGTCCCGGCGAGCTCTCGGGCGGCCAGCAGCAGCGCGTCGCGGTGGCCCGCGCGCTGGTGACCGAGCCGGCGCTCGTGCTGGCCGATGAACCCACGGGCAACCTCGACTCGACGTCGACACAGGACGTGCTCGGGCTGCTCGACGACCTCCACGACTCCGGCCGCACCATCGTTCTCATCACCCACGAGCACGAGGTCGCGGCCCGCGCAGGCCGAAGCCTCGTCATCGACGACGGCGCCATCGTCTCCGACGTGCCCTCCGCGCGGGCAGCTGCGGAGGTGCGCTCATGAGCTGGGCCGAGACACTGCGGACCAGCCTGGAGGCCGTCCGCGCGCATCGGATGCGCTCGCTTCTCACCATGCTCGGCATCGTCATCGGGATCGCGTCGGTGATCCTCACCGTCGGGTTGGGCCAGGGCGCGCAGAAGGAGGTGCGCGACCAGATCGACGCGCTGGGCCGCAACCTGCTGATCGTCTCGCCCGGCAGCACCACCGACAGCTCAGGCGTGCGTGGCGGTTTCGGCTCGGCCTCGACGCTCGATCTCGACGATGCCACCGCGATCTCCGACGAGACGGTCGCCCCGGACGTCGCCGACGTGGCACCGGTCGCCACGAGCCAGGCCCCGGTCACCGTGGGTGACACGAACTGGACGACCCAGGTCTCGGGCACCACCACCTCCTGGCTCGGCGTACGTGCGCGCACCCTCGCCTCGGGACGGTTCTTCACCCAGTCCGAGGCCGAGTCCGGAGCCAGCGTCGTCGTGCTGGCCTCCGACACCGCCGGGGAGCTCTTCGACCGGGGCAGCCCGGTCGGCCAGACGGTCCGCGTCGGCGGCACCGCGCTCACCGTCGTCGGTGTGCTGGAGGAGTCCGGCGCCTCGTCGAGCGGCCAGTCCAGCGAGGACGACCAGGCGGTCGTGCCACTCGCCACCGCGGCCCGGCTCACCGGGACGTCGTCGACGTCACTCTCGACGATCTACGTGGAGGCCGGCGACTCCACCACCCTCAGCGCGGCCTACCAGGAGGTGCAGGCGCTGCTCCTCAACCTGCACGGCGTCGGCAGCGACGAGGCCGACTTCACCGTCTCCACCCAGGACTCGCTCGTCGAGACGGCCAACTCCACCAACGAGACGATGACCGTCCTGCTCACCGGCGTCGCGGCGATCTCGCTGCTCGTCGGCGGCATCGGCGTCATGAACATCATGCTGGTCTCGGTCAGCGAGCGCGTGCAGGAGATCGGCCTGCGCAAGGCGCTCGGCGCCACCCCGTCCTCGATCCGGCGCCAGTTCCTGCTGGAGGCCTCGGTCCTCGGACTCCTCGGCGGCCTGCTCGGGCTCGGTCTCGGCGTCGTCGGGGCACTGGTCCTGCCCTCGCTGATCGACCAGACAGTCACGGTCTCGCCGGTGGCAGCAACCGGCGCCGTGGTCACCGCCCTCGCGCTCGGCATCGGCTTCGGCGTCTACCCGGCGAGCCGCGCCGCCCGCCTCACCCCCATCGACGCGCTCCGCAGCAGCTGAGCGCAGCCCTCCCACTGTCACTTCCACCTCAGGAGATCTTCGTGAAGAAGCACCTCACTCTCGTCCCGGCGGCGGTCGCCGTGCTGACCCTCTCGCTGTCCTCCTGCGCCGGCAGCAGCGCTGACACCTCCGTCACAGATGCGTCCGGCACCGCCAGCCCGCCGTCGGCAGGCACCGCGCCCGACGACGGTGCCGCCGCCACGACGGGCGGCTTCCCCGGCGCGAGCGGCGAGGTCGCGGCCGTGCAGGGCGACGTGCTCCAGGTGCAGAGCGCCTCTGCGGGGCAGGTCGCCGTCACGCTCACCGGCTCGACCGCGATCACCACCCAGGTGCCGATCACCTTCGACGCGCTCACCGTCGGCAGCTGCGTCGTCGTGGTGGGAGCAGCGTCCGACGACGCGGGGAGCGACTCCGCCACCACGGTCGCCACCACGGTCGGTGTCAGTGACCCCGTCGACGGCGAGTGCACCGGAGGCGGCCCGGCAGGTGCCAGGGGAGGTGACCGGGGAGGTGACCGGGGTGAGCGTCCGTCGGGTGCGCCGTCCGGCACGCCCAGCAGCGGGCCCGACGGCGCTGCTGGTGGCGGCGGTCGCGGGGGCCGTCAGGGAGGCATGGTCGCCGGCGAGGTCACTGCACTCGACGACGGTGGCTTCACCGTGGCCGCGGTGAGCGTCGGCGCCCCCGGCGGCGCCATCTCCGGCGACAGCACCGCCGACCCGGTCGAGACCACCGAGGTGACGGTCACCCTCGGCGCCGACACCGACTTCACCACCACCGCGGACGGCAGCGCCGACGACATCGCGGTCGGCGCGTGCGTCTCTGCCCGAGGTGAGGCCGACGACACCGGCGCGATCACGGCCGACACGGTCTCGGTCAGCGACAAGGTCGATGGCGAGTGCTCGTCCGTCGGCTTCGGTGGCGGCCCCAGGGGCGCCGGGCGGGACGCCGCATGAGGCGCCCGCACGGACGCACCGGCTGGCTCGCCGTGGTCGGCATCTCCTGCGTCCTCGTCGCAGGCGGCGCGACCGCTGTCAGCAGCGTCGGCGCCACCTCGGCGGGTGACTACCGCACCGCCACCGCGACCGCCGGTTCGGTGCAGGAGCACCTCGACCTCACCGGGACCGTGAGCGCGAGCGGGCGCACCGACCTCGCCTTCTCCTCGTCCGGCACGGTCGCTCGGGTGCTCGTCGAGCAGGGCGAGAAGCTCAAGGCCGGCGACGTGATCGCTCGTACGTCGCGCACCGAGCTGCGCCGCACCCTCGACGGGGCGCAGGCCACGCTCGATGCCGCCGAGGCGCAGCTCGCGGCCGACCTGGACGCTCAGGCCGACGCAGTCACCTCGGCGACGACCGTGGCCAGCACGTCCCCGAGCACGGGCGCGACGTCGGCGGCGGTCACCACCGCCGCGCAGGCGACCGTGACCGCCGTCGCGGTCAGGACCACGACGACCACGAGCGTCGCGACCATCGACCCGACGCTCGAGGCCGCACTCGCGCAGCTGTCCGCCCAGCAGCAGGCGGTCCTGGTGGCGCAGTCCGCCGCCACCACGGCCCTTGCGACGGCGACCACTGCGTTGGAGGCGCAGACCGCGGCGTGTGCGGTCGACCCCGCCGCCCAGGCCTGCGCCGACGCGCTGTCGGCGGTGCAGGCCGCCCAGCAGGCCGCGGCCACCGCGCAGGCCGAACTGCAGACCACACTCGACAGCCTCGGCACCACCCTCACCGCAGCGGTGACGGCACTCGACGCGGCCGCACTGGCCCAGGCGGAGGCGCAGGCCCAGGCGGAGGCGCAGGCCCAGGCGGAGGCGCAGGCCCAGGCCGGGCAGGGGTCCGGGAACGAGCCGGGGGAGCAGGACCAGGCCGACGGCCAGCAGCCGACGGACCAGCCCCAGGAGCAGCAGCAGGGCCAGCAGCAGGGCCAGCAGCAGGGCCAGCAGCAGGGCCAGCAGCAGGGCCAGCAGCAGGGCCAGCAGCAGGGCCAGCAGCAGGGCCAGCAGCAGGGCCAGCAGCAGTCGCCCTCCGGTGCGGCGTCCGAGAAGTCGTTCCCGAGCGCTGGTGGCACCGCCACCCCGACCGTCACCGCGGCGAGGCTCGCCAAGGACCAGGCCGCGATCGACCAGGCGAAGGCGGACCTGCTCGACGCGCGCCAGGCGTTCGGTTCCGCCGAGCTCACGGCCCCGACCGCGGGCACCGTCCGCTCCCTCGACGTTGCCGTCGGCGACGAGGTCGCCGCCGACGTCGTCGTCGCCGTGGTCGTGGCCGCGGGCTCGGCCACTGTCGCGGTCGACGTGGACGTCACCGAGGTGTCTGCGGTGGAGGTCGGCCAGGACGTCGACGTGACGATCCTCGGCGCGGACCAGCCCGTGTCCGGACGGGTCGCCTCGATCGCCGCCGCTCCCGCCAGCGGTACGACGACGTACGCGGTCGAGGTCGTCCTCGACACGGCCGACCAGACCGTGCCCCTCGGCACACCGGCGGCGCTCGACGTGATCACCTCGTCCGTCGACGACGCGCTGACCGTGCCCACCTCGGCCGTGACGACGTCGCCGGTGACGAGCGTGCTCGTCCTGGAGGACGGGGCCACCAGTCGGCGCCAGGTGACCCTCGGCGCGCGTGGCTCGATCCTGACCGAGATCATCGAAGGCCTCGAGCCCGGCGAGGTCGTCGTGCTGGCGCAGGTCGACGCTGACCTACCCACCGATGACACTTCGACGACCGTCGGGGACGGCTTCGGTGGCGGGCAGGGCCGCGGTGGGCTCAACGGCGGTCCCGGCACGGGTGGGTTCGGCGGGCAGGGCCGGGCTGGTTGAATCGAGCCCATGCCCGCACTCGATCTCTCGACCGACGTCGTCACGCTGACCGAGCAGCTGGTCAACATCTTCTCGGTGAGCCACGAGGAGCAGGAGATCGCGGACGCGGTCGAGGCTGCCCTGCGCCCCCTGCCGCACCTCACGGTCACCCGCCGCGGTCACACGGTGGTCGCGCGCACCGACCTGGGCCGTGGCGAGCGGGTCGTCATCGCCGGGCACCTCGACACGGTCCCCCTCAACGACAACCTGCCCTCGCGGCTCGAGGACGGCATCCTCCACGGCCTCGGCAGCTGCGACATGAAGGGCGGCGACGCAGTGATGCTCAAGCTCGCCGCCGACGTCACCGAGCCCAACCGCGACCTCACCTTCATCTTCTACGAGGCCGAGGAGGTCGACTCGGTGCACAACGGCCTGCGCAAGCTCACCGTCAGCGACCCCGACCTGGTCGAGGCCGACTTCGCGATCCTGATGGAGCCGAGCAATGCTGCGATCGAGGCGGGCTGCCAGGGCACGATGCGCGTCGACGTCCGCACCACCGGCGAGCGCGCCCACAGCGCGCGCAGCTGGAAGGGCGTCAACGCGATCCACCTCGCCGGCCCGATCCTCGCCCGGCTCAACGACTACGTCGCGCGCGAGCCCGAGATCGACGGCCTGACCTACCACGAGGGCCTCAACGCCACCGGCATCCGCGGCGGTGTCGCCGGCAACGTGATCCCCGACGAGTGTGTGGTGGAGGTCAACTTCCGCTTCGCCCCCGACCGCAGCGAGGCCGATGCCGAGGCCTTCGTCCGCGACTTCTTCGAGGGCTACGACGTGACGGTGACCGACCTCGCCGCGGGCGCGATGCCCGGCCTCGACCGCCCCGCCGCGAAGGCGTTCGTCGAGGCCGTCGGGGGAGCGGCCCACCCGAAGTTCGGGTGGACCGACGTCGCGCAGTTCACCACGCTCGGGGTCCCGGCGGTGAACTTCGGCCCGGGCGACCCGATGTTCGCCCACAAGCAGGACGAGCACGTGCCCACCGAGCACATCGAGCGCTGCGAGCGCACCCTCAAGGAGTGGCTCGCATGACGGATCATGCCCACGACCGCATGAAGGGGCCGGTGGTCACCCGCCGTAGCCAGGTCGAGAAGGGCGGCAGCACCACCGACCAGCGGCTGCTCGACTCGCGCGGCTCCGCGGACTGGCTGCACACCGACCCGTGGCGCGTGCTGCGGATCCAGGCAGAGTTCGTCGAGGGCTTCGGCGCGCTGGCCGAGCTCGGCCCCGCCATCGCGGTCTTCGGATCGGCCCGCACGACCGCCGACCACCCGCACTACGCCGTGGCCGAGGAGGCGGGCCGCAAGCTCGTCGAGGCGGGCTTCGCGGTCATCACCGGCGGCGGTCCCGGCACGATGGAGGCGGCCAACAAGGGCGCCTGCCAGGCCGACGGAGTCAGTGTCGGCCTCGGCATCGAGCTGCCCTTCGAGTCGGGCCTCAACCAGTGGGTCGACAAGGGCATCAACTTCCGCTACTTCTTCGCCCGCAAGACCATGTTCGTCAAGTACTCCCAGGGCTTCGTGGTGCTCCCCGGTGGCCTCGGCACCCTCGACGAGCTCTTCGAGGCGCTCACCCTGGTCCAGACGCAGAAGGTCACGTCCTTCCCGATCGTGCTGATCGGCACCGCCTACTGGCAGGGCCTCATCGGATGGCTGCGCGAGACCGCGCTGGCCGAGGGAAAGATCAACGCCACGGACCTCGACATGATGGTGCTCACCGACGACGTCGACGAGGCGGTGGCGCTGATGGTCGCGGCGAGGGAGGCCCACGGATGATGTGGCTCTTCGCGATCCTGATCGTGCTCGCGCTGGGCGGTGTCGCGATGGTGGCGTCCGGACGCGGCGGTTCGATGGCACCGGCGTACGACGACCGGCCCGACCTCGCCCTGCCCACGGATCGCCCCCTGGTGGCGCAGGACCTGCGCACGGTCCGGTTCCCGCTTGCGGTCCGCGGCTACCGGATGTCCGACGTCGACGACCTCCTCGCCCGGTTGGCCACCGAGCTCGAGGACGACGACGCGTCTGGCGACGCCGGACCGGGCTAGGGCAGACTGCCGCAGATGTCGTTCCCGATCGTGGTCTGGATCCTCACGGCCCTGGCTGCCGTGGCGATCGTGCTGACCCGTCTGCGCCTGAGCGGCGACGAGGCGGCCGGCCGGTTCTCCATCAGCCGCCGACTGCCCGTCGCGCACTTCGTGTCCGGCACCCTCGCGCTCGTGCTCTGGCTGGGCGTGCTGGTGGCGCCGGAGGAATCGCTGGTCGGCGGAGACCTGATCGGCATCCTGGCGATCGCGCTCTGGTGGATCACCGCCATCTGCGGCCTGCTGATCCTGGCGCGCTGGCTGCCGTCCAAGGGCCGGCACGCGCCGGAGGCGTCCGGCGACAGCTGGAGCGACGGCCCGGGTCTCTCACTGCTGGCCCACCTCGGGATGGCGGTCGGCGTCCTGGTCTTCACCTACGCCTACCTCACGGCGGCCGTGTGATGCGGCGGGTCCTCGTGGCCGTCCTCGTCGCGGCCGGCCTCTCCGTCCTCGCCCAGGGGCCGGCCACCGCGCTCGAGGCCGACCCGGGCGACCGGCCGGCCGTGGTCGAGGCCCGCACCATCGGTCACTCCGTCAGGGGGCGTCCGATCCGGGCGTGGCGGCTCGGGGAGCCGGGCCGGCGGCGGCTGGTGCTGATCTCGACGATGCACGGCAACGAGCCGCACACCCGCCGCATCCTCGAGAGCCTGCGCGACGGCAGGGCCATCCGGGGGATCGACCTGTGGGTGATCCCGACCTACAACCCCGACGGCCTGGCCCGCGGCACCCGCCGCAACGCGCACGGTGTCGACCTCAACCGCAACTTCCCCTACGACTGGGTCGACCTCGACGGCAACTACGAGTCCGGACCGCGCCCCGGGAGCGAACCCGAGACCCGCGCGGTGATGGCGTTCCTCGAGAGGATCGACCCGCGCCGGGTGATCAGCTTCCACCAGCCGCTCAACGGCGTGGACACCGACA